>VGBY01000013.1 GCA_016870295.1 Actinomycetota bacterium | reverse complement strand
ACTCCGCAATGGCGGCCAAGCGCACCAAACATTTGATGCCACGCTCTATGGCTTCGTCGGATAGTTCCTTCATGTCGCCACCACCGTGGCCCAACCGCACGACTTCTTTCTCCCTCGTCACGACTTCAAAGCCACCCGGAACGGGTTTGGCAACAACGAGGTGGAAACTGTTCGTGCCGATGTCGAGCGCGGCTACGAGATCACTCACTCTTTCTGACGATAGCCTCTCATGCCCCGAGGAGTTCCGATGTCTGACGTCACCAAAGAGCCGCCACGCGCCCACATCCGCATCACGTTCACTGGTCCGGTGTACCCCCACTGGGAAATCATCGGTGACTACGGCGACCCCGACCTCATCGATGAGTTTGCCCGACGCGCGTACATGCGACTGCTCTACATTCCGATGAAAGACAGCCAGTTCCGCCGCAACCGCGAACGCATCAACAAAGACGCCGAGAACGAGAACATCAGCGTCGAGTGGTTCCCGCCCGAAGTCAACAACTAGCGCCCGATTGCTCGAGCGTGCGCGCGTAAACCGCGGGTGAACCTTCCGTGACGAGCAGAGGAATTCGCCGGCCTTCTGCCGCTGACCTCGCGGCGAGCGGTTACGGTGCGAACATCGACGCGCGATACATCAACCGTGAGTTGAGTTGGCTCGACTTCAACGAACGAGTGTTGTCGCTGGCCACCACCGCACAGGTGCCACTGCTCGAACGTTTCCGTTTTCTCGCCATCAGTGGATCGAACCTCGACGAGTTCTACCAAGTGCGCGTGGCCGCATTGCACGACCAAATCGCCGCCGAAATCACCGAGAAGAGCGCTGACGGTCTCACACCACACCAGCAGCGCCGTGCCATCTCTGCACGCGCGCAGAGGTTCGCGGCCGCCCAGGAGCGCTTGCTCAGCCACGACCTGTTCCCGTCGCTCGCACGCGAGGGCATTCGAGTGCTGCGCTGGGCGCGGCTTGGCAAGCGCGCCAAAGAGACGCTGACGGCCGACTTTGAGAACCGTATCTTCCCGATTTTGACGCCGCTCGCGGTCGACCCCTCACATCCCTTCCCCTACATTTCGAATCTGGCACTCAACCTCGCCGTGATGGTGCGCGACACCGACAGTGGCGACGAACGGTTCGCGCGCGTCAAGGTGCCGCGGAACTTTCCGCGGTTCGTGTCGGTGCCCGACTCCGATGACTTCATCCTGTTGGAAGACCTCATCGAGGCCCACCTCGATCAACTCTTTCCCGGCATGGAAATCGTCAGCGTGTCGAGGTTCCGTGTCACACGCAACGCCGACCTCACATTCATCGACGAAGACGCCGAGGACTTGCTCGCCGCCGTCGAGATGGAACTTCGCCGCCGCCGGTTCGGTCGGGCGGTGCGTCTAGAGGTGCAGTCGAACATCCCAGATGCGGTGTTGGCTCGCATGTGTAGCGAACTCGAACTCGAGCCCGTTGATGTGATCCGCCACGAGTCGTTCCTGGAACTCTCCGCACTCAACCAACTGGCGAATCTTGCCCGCCCAGCACTGCGTTTCACCCCATGGCCTGCAGTCACCGCAGGTCGCCTCGCTGCTGCCAGCGAGGCGGGCAAGTCGATGTTCGAAGTGATCCGTTCGCGTCAACTGTTGGTGCATCACCCGTACGAGTCGTTCTCGTCGTCGACGGAGACGTTCGTCGAGCAAGCGTCCCGCGACCCCAAGGTGCTGTCAATCAAGATGACGTTGTACCGCACCTCTGGCGACAGCCAGATTGCGCGACATCTCATCCATGCGGCAGAAGCTGGCAAGCAGGTGGCGGTCGTTCTGGAACTGCAGGCACGGTTCGACGAGGCCCGCAACGTGAGTTGGGCTCGCGAACTCGAGTTGGCGGGTGTGCACGTGAACTACGGTCTCGTCGGGTTGAAGACCCACGCCAAGTGCATCCTCGTCGTGCGCGAGGAGGCGGGTGGTATTCGTCGCTATGTGCATGTCGCCACGGGCAACTACAACTCCGTCACGGCGCGAATCTACGAAGACATCGGATTCTTCACCTGTGAGGAAGCGGTCGGCCGGGATGCCACGCAGTTGTTCAACTACTTGACGGGCTTCGGTCGTGAGCCGGAGTACCAACAACTCATCGTGGCACCGCACCAGTTGAAGAGAGAAATCATTCGACTGATCAATCACGAGGCGACCTTCGGTAGCGCAGGTCGAATCACGCTGAAGCTCAATGCCGTGCAAGACCCGGAAGTTATCGACGCCCTCTATGCGGCGAGTGCCGCTGGCGTGAAGATTGAGTTGATCGTTCGGGGCATCTGCTGCGTGCGAGCCGGGGTGACGGGATTGTCGGAAAACATCACCGTGCGTTCGGTGCTCGGCCGTTATCTCGAGCATTCCCGTATCTATCGCTTCGCGCACGGCCACGACGGTGATGAGCCGCTGCATCTCATCGGTTCGGCCGACCTCATGATCCGCAACTTGGCCGGTCGCGTCGAGGCGCTGGTTCGCCTCACTCACCCCAAGCACCGGGCCTGGCTCGACACGGTGCTGTCATTTCTGCTCGACGATGCAAACGTGCACTTCCGACTTGGCGCAGACAATTCGTGGACGCAGGTTGGCGAGCACAACACGCCGAATGATGCGCAGCGTCAGTTGCACGAATGGGTGGTTGCCACGCAGTTACGCTGACGTGCAGAGGCGAGCGCCTCGTTTACGCATTGTTCAGCAACGAGTCGTGTACCGTTCACCCGCTTGTCGGAGCCGCACCACCGACACGCCCTAGCGTCTCGTACCGTAGAGGCCATGGAAGAGACCCGAAAGTCGTACCATACCGAACTTGAGGAATTGCGTTCGCTCGTCGTGCGTCTCGGCGCATCCGTCATCGAGGCCATTCCGCGAGCCACGAACGTGCTCTTGAGCGGCGACCTGGAGGGTGCCGACTATCTCGTGCAATCTGACGACGAAATTGACGCGCGGGCCCACGACGTGGAAGATCGCACGTTTGAGATTCTCGCCTTGCAGGCGCCGGTCGCCGGTGAATTGCGTCAGCTCGTCTCCATTCTCAAGATCACGAGTGACCTCGAGCGTTCGGCTGACTTGGCCGTCAACATCTGCAAGGCCGCCCGACGCATATATGGCAAAGAAATTGACCCGGTCTTGCGGGGGCTCATCTCCAAGATGAGCGAGCAGGCAGAGCAGCTGTTTCAGGCCGCGATCAACTCCTTCGCCGAGAACGATGCGGCGACGGCAGCGGCAATCGAAGACATGGATTCATTCCTTGACGCGCTACATCGCCAATTCATCCAGGCGATTTTCGAAACCCATGCGCGTGAGCGGATGGACCTGCAACTCGCTGTGCAATTGGCGATCGTTGCGCGTTTCTATGAGCGCATCGGTGACCACGCGGTGAACGTCGGTGAGCGGGTGCGATTTGCACTCACCGGCTGGAAGCCGGAGTTGCGTGCCATCGCCCGGCAGCGTCAGCGTGATGCCACCGGCGAGTTTCCGATCACGCAGGGGTAGGTGAGCTAGCAGTGTCGTACGTGCTGGCGATCGTCACGTTTTTGGTCGGCGCAGCACTCGGTGTGTCGGTCGCCCGACGTCGTATCGAGCGAAACGCGACGAACGCTGCGACGCAAACCCGTGACACCGCGGCTGCGCCTGCTTCGGGTGAGCGCGGTGCCGTCGCTGCGACCGCCGCCCAACCCGCCGCAGTCGACGACATCATCGTCGCCGCACTCGACGCGTTGCCGAGTGGTGTGGTGATCGCCGAATCGAACGGGTCAATCATGTTCAAGAATGCCGCTGCGCGGGCCATCAGTGGTGTTCGCCATATCGACGTGCTGGTGGAAGAGACGGTCGAGTCGATGGTGGTCTCCGCCGTGCATGCCGAAACGCAGCAACGTCGCTTTGAAACAGCGGGTGCACCGTCGCGCGCATTCGACATTCGTACCAAGCGTCTGGTGAATGGTCGTATCGTCGCCACCGTTGAGGACGTGACCGCGCAGTCGCGCATCGACACCGTGCGCACCGATTTCGTGGCCAACCTCAGCCACGAGTTGAAGACCCCGATCGGGGGCATCGCAGCACTTGCCGACACGATGATCGGGGAGACCGACCCGCAGGTCATCGAGCGACTCACGTCGCGCATCGTGGACGAGTCGTACCGTCTGTCGCGCATCGTGGACGACCTGCTTGATTTGTCGCGCATCGAATTCGGCGGGGCTGACGACTGGGAGCCCGTGGCGCTCTCCGACGTGGTGAATGAGGTGGTCGCCCGTATGCAGCACGAGGCGAAGCGCACCGGTGTGGCGATTGAAACCAAGAATCTTGCCGGCGTACGAGTGGTCGGTGATCGAATGCAACTGGTGTCGGCACTCGAGAACCTCGTGTCGAATGCCGTCAAGTACAGCGGCGACGGCAAGAAGGTGTTGGTTGAAGTGCAGGCCACCGCCGAACTCGTCAGTGTCGTGGTGATCGACCAAGGCATCGGTATCGCCGCCAAAGACCACCAGCGAATCTTCGAGCGTTTCTACCGCGTCGACCGCGCTCGCTCGCGCACGACCGGTGGCTCGGGGCTCGGGCTTTCGATCGTGCGCCACGTGGTGTCAAACCACGGCGGCACGGTGTCGGTCGTCTCCGAAGAAGGTCGTGGCTCCACGTTCACCGTGGTGTTGCCGCGCGAAGAGTTCGCTTCAGTGGTGCCGACGCCTGAGCGCGGTGCAGATTCACCAAACGACGTGACGGTGAGCGACTCCGCCACGTCTGCGTCAGAAACGGATGTATCAGTATGAGCGGCACCGCCCAACAGACCGTGATGGTCGTCGAAGACGAGGAAGCATTCATTGACGCCCTCGTAGTCGGCCTCCGGCGCGAAGGATTCGGTGTCGAAGTCGCGCGTGATGGCGCCGAAGCATTGGTGAGTTTCGACAAGGTGAACCCCGACATCGTGCTGCTGGACGTGATGCTGCCGAAGGTGTCCGGCACCGATGTCTGTCGGGAGATTCGCAAGAAGAGCCAGGTGCCGATCATCATGGTGTCGGCAAAGGGTGCCGAGATCGACACCGTCGTCGGTCTCGAAGTCGGCGCCGATGACTACATCGTGAAGCCGTACCGCATTCGCGAACTCGTGGCCCGTGTGCGTGCCGCGTTACGTCGCAGTTCGGTGACGACAGACGGCGACTTCGATGCCGGCACCGGTGTGTCGGTCGGTGGCATCTCAATCGACCCTGATCAGCACATCGTGACGGTGCGCGGCACGCTGACGAAGTTGCCGTTGAAGGAGTTCGAACTGTTGTATGTGTTGATGGCGAATGCCGGCCGGGTCATGACCCGCGACACCCTGATCGATCGGGTGTGGGGCAGCGACTATTACGGCGATACCAAGACGCTCGACGTGCACATCAAGCGCTTGCGATCAAAGGTCGAGGTCGACCCCAGTGCTCCCGTCGCGATTCTCACGATTCGTGGACTCGGCTACAAGTTCGAGCGACCTGCCTAACTAGTCGTCTCGAGGCGGGCCAACCACAAACCTGGCGCCGCCACTTCGGCGGCCGTGGGCAACGAACCCTCGCGCTCGATGAGTTGGGCGAGCCCCGCCGCGCCGGCGCGCTCAACCACACCCTGCACGAAACGCTGACCAAGCGCGACACGGTCGGTGGTGAGGTCGACCCCCAGCAGTCGCTCCACGAACACACGGTCACCCGACTGCGCGACACGTCGGCGACGCACCGCTTCTGCGATGCGTCCGGCATCACCGAGAATGCGCGCCGTCACCGCATCCACGTGGTGATCGACGAAGCCGACGATTGCGGCAATCGCCGCATCGAGCACGGGCGCCATGCGATCTTGGGTTGCCGAGCGACTCGCACCGAGAAGCACGGTCGGGTCAGACAACAATGAGTCGAGCATCTTCATCGGGTCGCCCGACGACACGTCGATGCGCGTCAGCCCATCCGAGATCGACCCCGGATCGGTGCGGAATCCGCCGGCGAATTCCGCGATCAGTTTGCTGAGTGCGGCACGAACGTGCGGGGTAGCGAACATCGTGTGGCTCACCAACTCGTGGGTGAGCGCGTAAATCGCCATGTCGTCCCGGGGTATCGACCACTCGTCGGCGAAGGCGTCGACATTGCCGACGACGATGACGAAACGGCCGTGTGGTTCACGTGGCAGCGGAAGGTCGTACTGACCGAACGTCAGCACGGCGAGCCGACCCACGAGGTTGCCGACCGACATCCCGAGCATGGACGGCGCGATGATCTTGCTCACGTTGCCGAGCATCGAGAGCATCGGGTCGTCTGCGTCATCGGCGGACGGTTGATCGCCGGAAGTGGCGCTGATTGCCGTCGCCAGGGCGTTGAAGTAGGGCTTCCAGGCATCCAGCGTTTGCTGCACCCAAGTTGCGCGATTGGCGACTTCAATCTGCGATGGATCGACGGTCTCGCGCCCCATCACTTCCGACACACGCATGCTCACGATGCGCGCCAGATTTTCTACGGCGATGCGTCGCGTCGGATCCACATTGTGCTCGGCCATGCCCTGCGTGGCGGCCATCAGCGCGGTTTGTCGGGCGACATCCCACTGCAACGGACCCTGCGCCGACATTGCGCGCTGAAACTGTGCGAACAACGGATTATTGAACGGGTTTGCTGCCTCGTCGTCCGCCACGCAGCCCAAGGCTATGAGTGTGCGCAAGTACGCTGAAACGCAATGAAGGCCGACCGAGTCGAGCTCAGCGAGACCACGCTGCACATCGGTGAGCTCTATGAATGGGCACTTGCCCCTGAGTTCGGAGCGGTCGTCGTGTTTTCGGGGATCGTGCGCGATCATGCCGAAGGTCGCAGTGGTGTCACCGCCCTCACATACGAGGCATATCGTGACGTCGCGGTGGAAAAGATGCGCGAGGTCGTCGCCGAGGCCCGCCGCCGCATCCCTGACGCCGGTCGCATCGCTGTGGTGCATCGCATCGGAGAGCTGCAACTCTCGGAAGCGAGTGTCGTGGTGGTGGTCTCGGCCCCGCATCGACCACAGGCTTTTGACGCCGCGCGCTTCTGTATCGATGCGCTGAAACAGAGTGTGCCTATCTGGAAGAAAGAAACGTGGGCGACTGGCAGCGATTGGGGCACTAATGCGTCGACACCGGTGTCGGCAGAGCATGTTTCGTCGGCAGGGTGCGCGGGTTCAGGGGTTGCGGTCGCCGGCGTGGAGTCGCGACCGTGATTGCGGCAACGTCCGTCACCAGTCTGGTGTTTGCCGCCATCTCGATTTCTGCGGCGGCCACTCTTGCGTATCTCGTGGCCACTGACACGCGTCGCTCACGACCCGTTGACGGTGCCGCGCAGTTTCGTCGGCACTTGAACGCATTGTCGGACGACTCACGCGAACACCTGCGCGAGCAGATCCGCATCGCCCGCGAACAGCGCCAGGGTCGCCAAGCATGATGTTGCACGGAAGTATCGAATAATGGCCCGCGACCTCGCCATCGACCTCGGCACCGCCAACACGCTGGTGTACAAGCAGGGTGAAGGCATCATCATGAACGAGCCCACGGTGATCGCCAAGAATCGGCGCACCAACGAGGTGCTCGCCACCGGCCACGAAGCCTGGGACATGATCGGGCGAACCCCGAGTTTCATCGTTGCCGTGCGTCCGTTGCGCGGTGGTGCAATCACCGACTTCGAGACCACCGAGCAGATGATTCGTTTGTTGTTGAAGCGGGCTGGAGTTTCGCGTTTTGCCCGCCCGAAGGTGCTCATCTGTGTGCCTTCGGCAATCACCGAAGTAGAGCGCCGCGCCGTTACCGAGGCCACGCGCCGTGCCGGGGCAGCCGACGCGCAACTGCTGGAGCAGCCAATGGCGGCGGCAATCGGGGCCGACCTGCCGATCGAAGAGCCGGTCGGCAACATGGTGGTCGACATTGGTGGTGGAACGACGGAGACGGCAGTCATCAGCCTCGGCGGCATCGTCACGCTGCGTGCCGAGCGCGTCGGTGGTTTCACCCTCGACGAAGCAATTCAGGGTTGGGTGCGCAAGGAGCATGGTCTGGCCATCGGTGAGCGCACCGCGGAAGAGATCAAGATTCAGATCGGCAGTGCGATGCCCACTTCTGCAGATCGAGACGCTGAAGTAAAGGGTCGCGACCTCGTCACCGGGTTGCCGAAAACCGTCGTGCTCACCGCCGTGGAGATTCGTGATGCGCTAGACGAAGTCGTCACGCGAATGATTGACTCCGTCAAGGAGTGCCTCGGTCTCACACCGCCGGAGTTGGCGCAGGATTTGTTGACGCGAGGGATTTATCTCGTCGGTGGTGGGGCGCTTTTGCGCGGCATGGCCGATCGTCTGCAACTGGAGACCAAGGTGCCCGTCATGATGTCGTCGCAACCGCTCGAAGCCGTGGTGCTCGGGGCTGGCCATTGCATCGAGAACTATCAGGCGTTGCGCGGCATGTTCATGGACGCGCGTCGCTGAACATAGCGACAGTGATGGGTGACTTCACGGTGGCTGGTGCGGCCGTCAACGTCGCCTGCTGGGTGGTATCGGGCATTCTGATTGGTTGGTTGTTCGCCCGCCGCCGGTGGGAGTCGTTCGAATCACCGGGGCCGATCACGACGCTTCGGCGCTGCGAAACCCGCGAGCGCTACGAGCGGTTCTTGCGTGTTCGCGCCTGGAAAGACCTGCTGCCCGAGGCCGGCACCTGGTTCGGCGGCATCACGAAGCGCCGACTGCCGACCTATGCAGAGGGCGGTCTGCGTCGATTTGCAGCCGAGTCGTTGCGTGCCGAGCGGGTGCACTTCACCTATGCGGCAACGATCGTCGGCACGCTCGTGTGGATGCGTGGTTGGTGGGTGATCGTCACGCTCGGATTCGGTTTCGTGGTCAACGTGCCGTGCATCGTGGTGGCAAGATACAACCGGCTACGCATTGCACATCTAGCATGACGACGATGTATTTGCGCGGTCGACTGCAGTGGTCGCTGCTCGCCATCACCATCGTGAGCGGTGCATTTGCATTCTTCTTCGCCCAGCGCAACGACTCCGGTATTGAAGCAGTGCCCACCACCGTGGCCACCACGACGACAACCACGACGACGACCGTGTACCAGCCGCCGATCACCTATGTGGTGCAGCGGGGTGACACGCTGTTCGGTATCGCGCAGAGTTTTCAGGTCGACATGCAGGCGTTGATGAACCTGAATGGCATCACGAATCCCGATCGAGTGGAGGCTGGTGACGAACTCGTCATGCCACCGGCGACGGGTTTCGTGCCGGTGGCGCCATCGACGACGATGCTGCCGTAGCAATCCCTACCCCGCCGCATCACCGGCGGCAACTCAGTCAGTTGGCTGCGGCCCGGTGTCGCTCGACGATGTCGACGATGTCGCCCATGATGCGCGCCACGGCGTAATCCTTCGGGGTGTAGACCGCAGCAACTCCGGTCGCCAGCAATACGTCGCGGTCATCGTCGGGGATGATGCCACCGACGACGACCGGTGCCACCACACCAACGTTGCGTAGTTCACGCAGCACTTCGGGCACCAACGCCTGGTGCGAACCAGAGAGAATCGACAACCCGATCACGTCGGGATCTTCGTCGCGCGCCGACTCGGCAATCTGGCGCGGCGTCAGGCGGATGCCGCCGTACACGACCTCCATGCCGGCGTCGCGGGCGGCAATCGCGATCTGTTCGGCACCGCTCGAGTGTCCATCGAGACCGGGCTTGGCAACCAACAGACGTGGCGGACCACCTGGCAGTGCGCTCGATCGCCGCGCAACCGCCGCCAGATCCTCGCCGCGTGGGGCGGCCACGCCACCCACGCCGGTTGGAGCACGATATTCGCCGAACACTTCACGCAATGTGGACGCCCATTCTCCGGTCGTGCCGCCAGCCCGTGCCAACGCGATTGACGGCTCCATGATGTTGCGCGAGCCGACCGCCGCATCTCGCAAGTCGCGCAGTGCTGCGGCGACCGCCGATGAGTTTCGGCTCGCGCGCCACTGCTGCACGTCGGCGACGTGCGCCGCCTCGACCGCCGGGTCGACGCGCAGGATGTTGTCGTTGCCGCCGAGCGGTGACTGCGCGGTTTCGGTGAAGGCATTGACACCCACGACCACTTGTTCGCCGTTTGCGATGCGTCGCGTGCGCTCGGCCATCGACGACACCAGTCGGCGCTTCAATTCTTCCACCGATGCGTACGCACCACCGCGAGCGAGGATGTCGTCGAGTTCCGCCCGTGCGGCGTCGCGAATGTCGGTGGTCATGCCCTCGACGACATGCGAGCCGTCGAGGATGTCGCCGTACTCGAGCAGGTCAGTTTCGAACGCAAGCACCTGTTGCATGCGCAGCGACCACTGTTGATCCCACGGTCGCGGCAGACCGAGCGCTTCATTCCAGGCAGGCAACTGCACGCTGCGGGCACGGGCCCGTTTGGAGAGTGTCACGGCCAGCATCTCCAGCACGATGCGCTGCACGTTGTTTTCCGGCTGGGCTTCGGTGAGACCGAGGGAATTCACCTGCACGCCGTAGCGGAAACGCAACGCCCTTTCATCGGTGATGCCGTAGCGCTCACGACCGATCGATTCCCAAAGGTCGCCCATCGCGCGCAACTTGCACACTTCTTCGACGAAGCGAATGCCTGCATTGACGAAGAACGACATCGACGCGAACACGCCCGGGAATGCGTCGGCACTGACCTGACCGCTTGCCCGCACGGCGTCGAGCACGTCGATGGCATTGGCGAGTGCGAACGACACCTCCTGCACGGGCGTGGCGCCGACTTCCTGCAGGTGGTACGAGCAGACGTTCATCGGATTCCACTTCGGCGCGTGCTGGCTGGCCCATGCGATCATGTCGACGATGATGCGCCGCGAAGCGAGTGGCGGGAAGATGAACGTACCGCGTGAGAGATATTCCTTCAAGACGTCGTTCTGCGTGGTGCCGCGCAGGTCGGTGCTCGCCACACCGTGTTCGGCGGCGTTTGCCACATAGAGCGCGAGCAACCACGCGGCCGTCGAGTTGATGGTCATCGACGTGTTCATCGTGGCGGGCGGAATCTCGTGCATCAGTGCACGCATGTGGCCGAGGTGTACGACCGGCACGCCGACCTTGCCGACTTCGCCGCGCGCCAGAACATGATCGGGGTCGTAACCCGTTTGGGTCGGCAGATCGAACGCAATCGACAGTCCGGTCTGGCCCTTGGCGAGGTTCGTGCGGTACAACTCATTTGAGGCCTGCGCCGATGAGTGACCGGAGTAGGTGCGCATCAGCCACGGCTCGTCGCGGCGGCGACGACCTGGTGAATCGCTCACAGAAACAAGGCTAAGCCGCTATGGCGACGGCGAGCCTCGCGAGATATTCCTCTCGCGGAATCTCCACACCGCCGAGGCTGAGCAGGTGCGGTGTGCTCCACTGCGCGTCGAGCAGGGTCATCTTGGCCGAGCGCATGATGTCGACCAGTGCCATGAGCGCCACCTTCGACGCATCTCGCTCGAGGTGGAACATCGATTCGCCGGCGAAGAACTTACCGATTCGCACGCCGTAGAGCCCGCCCACCAATACGCCGTCTTCGTTGAACGTCTCCACACTGTGCGCCCAACCGAGCGCGTGCAACTGGCTGTACTGCTGGATGAAGCGCGGGGTGATCCAACGGCCGTCTTCGGCGTGGCGCGTACTGCAGCCGAGCATCACTCGTTCGAAGCAGGTGTTGACGCGGAGATGGAATCGCTTCGCACTGCGCCGCATCGAGCGTGTGATGCGGAGTCCGTCGAGTGGAATCACACAGCGTTGTGCGGGTGACCACCAAAAGAGCGTGCCGTCATCGTTCGAGCGTTCCATCGCGAACAGACCGTGTCGGTAACCGTCGACCACGGTGGCCACGGTGAGGTCGGCGCCCTGGCCGATGAGATCGTCGTCAGGCGGCCACGACGAGACGGGTGGCCACGCGAACATGCATTCTTCGACGGGTTGCGGTCGACGATCCCAGCCGGATGTCGCGCGCAACAGCGAGAGATCCCCCCAGCGTGAGTGGTGTTGCGACGTTCTAGTAGACGTAGAAGCCGGCCTTTGTTTTGCGTCCGAGCCGGCCCTCGGCGACGAGTTTGCGCAGCATCGGTCGTGGCGCAAAGTTCTCGTCGCCGAACGATGCGTGCAGCGTGTCGAGAATCGAGAGCGACGTGTCGAGGCCAACGAGGTCAAGCAGCGCAAATGGGCCCATCGGGAAGTTGCAGCCACCTTTCATGGCGGTGTCGATGTCTTCCATCGAGGCCGTGCCATCCTCCAACATGCGAATCGCATTGTTGAGATACGGGAAGAGCAATGCATTCACGATGAAGCCCGCGCGGTCGAGCACGTTGACGCCGTCTTTGCCGATCGCCTTCACGAATGTCACCGAGCGATTGATGGTGTCGTCACTCGCGGTGATCGGTCGCACGATCTCGACGAGTGGCAGCACCTGCGCGGGGTTGAAGAAATGGATGCCGCACACGCGCTCGGGCTGCCTCACCACCTTGGCCATTTCCACCACGGGCAGGGTGCTTGTGTTCGTGGCGAGAATCGCACGCGGCGTAGCGACGGCGTCGAGGTCGCGGAACAACTGTTGTTTGGTGGCAAGATCCTCCACCACCGACTCGATGATGATGTCGCACGCACCGAGCGCACCGAGATCGGTGGCCGTCGTGATGTTGGCGAGGATGCGGTCTCGCTCGGCAGCGTCAAGCTTGCCCTTGTCCACTTGACGGGCCAACCCGCTCGTCACCTGCTTCACGGCAGTGGCAGCGGAGGCCTCGGAACGTGCCCGCAGAATCGCCCGCATCCCTGCGCGAGCGACCACCTCGGCGATGCCGCCGGCCATGATGCCCGAGCCGACGACGCCGATGGTGAGCGACGAATTGCCAGCAGCTGTGCTCACCACGCCGAGCGTACTTGGACTCGGTACCGTTCATCTGATGTCTACGGTCGATATCGCCACCCTGATTGCCGATGACAGGCGTGTGGTGCCGCTGTTTGCGGTGCACAACTTCCGCGATCTTGGTGGATACCCGACGAGCGACGGTCGCGAGACACGCTGGCGAACGCTCTTCCGCGCCGACGGCTTGCACCGCCTGACACCGCGCGACGCACGGGCGGTCGTCGATCTTGGCGTGCGCACCGTGGTGGACCTGCGTACCGTCAACGAGGTGAAGACGCGCGGCACGTTTCCGGTGAACGACTTCAATGTCGCCTATCACCACCTGCCGATCATTGATGCGACATGGGGCGAGACGGCAACCCCCGAAATCGAGGATGTCGTCGAATTCCTGGTGTGGGCGTATCGCGAGATGCTTGCCTCATCTGCACCACGATTCGCCGACGCAATGCGTCTGCTGGCTGAAGAACAAGTATTGCCCGCCGTGTTCCACTGCGCGGCTGGCAAGGATCGCACGGGAATTCTCTCGGCATTGGTGCTTGGGTCACTCGGCGTGAGTGAGCAGATCATCGCCGCCGACTATGGCCTCACCGCAGATGCAATGCGGCGACTCATCGTGTGGGCCGGCGAGCATCAGCCCGAGTTGGCCGAACTCTACGCAAAGATGCCGGCACGATTCGCCGCCGCCGACCCGCGCGCAATGACCATCATCCTCGATGATTTAACTTCACAACACGGTTCGGTGCGCAACTATGTGCGAGAGATTGGTGTGACCGACGAGACCGTCGATGCGCTCGCGCGTAACGTGTTGGCGCCCCGCTGAAACTGTTGTCGCCCCGCTGAAATTATCGACGACTCGCTGACGTCGTTTACGACTCGGTGATCGTCACGCTCTTCAGCACGATTTCCCCGGCGGGCGGCACTCCGTTGGCGGCCGGGTCGGGATTGAAGAGCGCACCCATTGCCTTCACGGCCGTATCAAGACCAGTGACGACCTCGCCGAACAACGAGTACTGCGGTGGCAGGGCCGCGCCGTTGTTGCCGGTGATGATGAAAAACTGGCTGCCGTTGGTGTTCGGGCCGGAGTTCGCCATCGCCAAGGAACCGATCTTGTACTCGCCGGCGGCCGGCAATTCATCAGCGAACGAATACCCCGGACCACCGGAGCCCGTTGCGGTCGGGTCGCCGCACTGCACGACGAAGTCCTCGATCACGCGGTGGCACTTGGTGCCGTCGAAATACTTCCAGCGGGCGAGCGACACGAAGTTGTTCACCGTGCCGGCGGCGCGGTCGGTGAGCAGTCGCACGCTGAACGAACCCTGCGTCGTCTCAAAGTTGGCGATGTAACTCTTCGCGGGGTCGATGCACAGTTGGTGGGCATCGCTGAAGGTGCGCTTCTGATCGGTGTTGCCATCGACTGGCGGGCATTCGCTGGTGCCGTATTCGAACGGTCCGGCGGCCACTGGGGCGACATCTTGAGTTGGCGTCGTGTCTTGCGTCGTGTCCTCGGAGACCGATGTATCAGTCTCGTTGGTGTTGTTGCCCGTCACGAAGACGAAGCCGACGAGAGCGATGACCACCAGCACGACGACGCCGACTCGCGCACCGCGCTTCTGCACCTTGTTGCGTTGCGCGCGACGCTCGTGCTCCGAACGTCTGGCATCACGGTTCTTTTTCTGGCGTTCGCGTTTGTCGGTACCCACGAGTGGAAAATGCTACCGACCGCAAAGATTGTGAGGAGTAGCGTTATTTATCGACATGTCGCTCATCGTGCAGAAATACGGCGGCACATCGGTGGCAGACCCGGAGCGAATGCGCAATGTGGCTCGCCATATCGCCGCGACCCGCGCCGCCGGGCATGATCTCGTCGTCGTGGTGTCGGCGATGGGCAAGGCCACCGACAACCTGCTGCAACTAGCCCATCAGGTGTCGACGAATCCACCGAGTCGCGAGATGGACATGTTGCTCACCACCGGCGAGCGCATCAGCATGGCGCTGTTGTGCATGGCCCTGCATGATGTCGGTGTCGATGCCATGAGTTTCACGGGTTCACAGGTCGGCATCATCACCGACACGGTGCACACGAAGGCGAAGATTCTTGAAGTGAAGGGTGATCGTGTGCGGGCGGCAGTCGCCGACGGCAAAGTCGCGGTCGTCGCCGGGTTTCAGGGCATCAGCACCGCAAAGGAGATCACCACGCTGGGCCGGGGCGGCAGCGACACGACGGCGGTCGCGCTTGCGGCGGCGCTGCGCGCCGACTCGTGCGAGATCTACACCGACGTCACGGGTGTATTCACCGCCGACCCGCGCGTCGTGTCGCAGGCGCGCAAGATTCCCGTCCTGCAGTTTGATGAGATGCTGGAGATGGCCGGTGCGGGCAGCAAGGTGCTCGCGCTGCGCTCGGTGGAGTTCGCCCGCAATCACGACGTGCCGATTCACGTGCGAAGCAGCTTCACATGGGAAGAAGGCACGTGGGTCGTTGGTCGCAATCACGAAAGGATGAAGAACATGGAAGAACCGGTCATCTCAGGAGTCGTGCAGGATGCCAGTGAGGCCAAACTCACGATCCTTGCCGTGCCCGACCGCCCCGGAGTTTCCGCCGCGCTGTTCGAGGCGCTCGCTGGCGCGAACGTGAACGTCGACATGATCGTGCAGAACACGTCGACTGCTGGCACGACGGACATCTCCTTCACGGTGCCGAAGGCCGATGTGAAGACGGCCGAGCCGATCGTCAGCCGTATCGGCAAGGAGTTGAAGGCCGGAGGTGTCACGCACGACGAAGACATCGCCAAAATTTCGCTCGTCGGGGCGGGGATGAAGACGAGCCCCGGCGTTGCAGCCAAGATGTTCCGGGTGCTCGCCGACAACGGTGTCAACATCGAGATGATTTCCACATCGACGATTCGCGTGTCGGTCGTCGTGCGCGCGGCGATGATGCAGAAGGCCGTGCAGGCTTTGCACTCGGCGTTCGGTCTCGACAGCGGCGACGATTATTCCGCCCCGCTACCTGAGCGCAAGTAAACGATGACCTTGCTGCGTCGCGCTGCGGAACGATTGCGGCGTCCGCAGGGTGTGCCGTGGCGCAGCGCCGGTTTGCGCACCGAGACTCTGACTGCCGACCAGGCAGTGCGCAGCACCGGTTGGGTGTTCGACAACAAAACCGGTGACGTGTCGCTTGCGTCGTTCGCCGCGAGTGGCGACGACGAAGTGCGGCGGTATCTGAAGATCTTCGGCTTTCCGAAGGGTTCCACCACCGATTTGTCGATGGTCGAGATCGGCAGTGGCATCGGTCGGATGACCGCTGGTTTCAGCAAACGGTTTCGTGTGGTGCATGCTGCCGACGTCGATGCGGCGTTTCTCGAGCGTTGTCGTGAAACCGTATTCGAGCACGGCGAACCCACCGCGTTGCGCACGCTGCACGTGGCCGATGGGAGAACACTCGACCTGCCGTCGGCTTCCGTCGATCTCGCGTTCTCCTACATCACCTTGCAGCACTGCAGCGCTGGAGACGCACAGTCGTTGGTGGGTGAAGCCGTGCGCGTGACAAAGAGTGGCGGTCTTGTCGCCCTCAACTTCCGCACCTGGACTCCGCTTGATGCCGCACTCGTGCCGCTCGGCGGCGTGGTGCGGGTGTTGTGGCGCGCGCCGAAGGTGGCGAAATACATGGCGCGTGTACGCGCCCTCACACGATTGGGTTGGCAGGCCAATCGGCTGAGCCCCGACGATGTGCTGGCGTCGATTGGGCTCGACTTGATTGGTTCGCGGTTGCGTGACGTCACCATCATCCATTCGCCGCGCCGACGAGTGAAGGTGTCGGCCGATGGTGTGCGGAAACTTGCGGTGCGGCGTGTGCACCCCAGCCACTGGTGGCTGCTTGCGCGGTTAGCCTGACGCGGTGGCATTGAGTCGCAAACCGAACATCGGCGTCGTCGGCGCCACCGGTATGGTCGGCAACGTCATGCGTTCGCTGTTGCTCGAGCGTGATGTGCCGCACGCCGACCTGCGATTCTTTGCATCGGCCCGTTCGGCAGGCAGCAAGATCGACTTCGGTGGCCGGCAGATTCTCGTCGAAGACGCTGCGACGGCCGATCCCGCGGGGCTGGATGTCGCCATATTTTCCGCCGGTGCCACCACGTCGCGCGCTCTCGCCCCGAAGTTCGCGGCGGCAGGGGCAATCGTCGTCGACAACTCCTCGTGCTGGCGCATGGACCCCGAAGTGCCGCTCGTCGTCTCGGAGGTCAACCCCGAAGACATCGCGCTGGCAAAGAAGGGCATCATTGCGAACCCGAATTGCACCACCATGGCGGCGATGCCCGTGTTGAAGCCGCTGCACGATGCCGCCACACTCGTGCGCCTGACCGCGAGCACCTATCAAGCAGTGAGCGGCGGCGGAGTCTCCGGCGTTGCCGAACTCTCCGCCCAGGTGGCCGCCGCCGACGACATCGATCGCCTCACCTACGACGGAGACGCCGTGTCATTCCCCGCACCGAGCAAGTTCGCGCGCACGATCGCATTCAACGTGTTGCCCTTCGCCGGCTCGCTGGTTGACGACGGCGAATTGGAAACCGACGAGGAAAAGAAGTTGCGCAACGAGACGCGCAAGATCCTGCACATCCCGAACCTCAAGGTGTCGGGCACCTGCGTGCGTGTGCCGGTGTTTGCCGGTCACTCGTTGTCGCTGAACGCCGAGTTCGCCAAGTCGATCACGCCGGCACAAGCGCAGGAGATTCTTGGTCGTGCGCCCGGTGTGAGCGTGGTGGACATCCCCACGCCACTGTTGGCAGCAGGCAAGGATCCGTCGTACGTGGGGCGCATCCGTCAGGATCAATCGGTCGACGACCGTCGCGGTCTCGTGTTGTTCGTATCGAACGACAATCTGCGCAAGGGTGCCGCATTGAACGCACTGCAGATTGCCGAACTCGTCATCGCCTCGCTGTAAGCGTTCGCCGCGACCTTCGGTCGGCGACGGC
>VGBY01000012.1 GCA_016870295.1 Actinomycetota bacterium | reverse complement strand
CGGCGCTCGCCGACTACAACGCGCTCGTCGCGACAATCAAGCGCGCCGTAAGGCCATTGCGTTCGAACAAGTTCTTCGTATCGCGATCGCCCGGCAGGGCAAGTGCATCGACGCGCACGCAACCTCGTTCGCGGGCCTGTGATCGTGCCGCGGCGATAAGCGCATCCCCGATGCCGACTCGACGGGCTCGTGCGGTGACGAATACCCGCACGATCGTGGCAACGAGCGACTCCCCCACTCGCGTCGTGCGAATCGTCGCAAAACCGACGGTGACACCGTCCACTTCGGCGACGAGCGTGAAGCCGGCTGGATCGCCGACCAACACGGCCACTGGTTGCTCGGCAAAGAACGCCTCAGCACCTCGAGCACCGGCGGTTTCTTGACGCGCCTGGGTGTCGAGACGCTCGCACGCTTCAGCGTCCGCGAATTGCGCGAGACGCACCGCGGGGTTCACGGTTGGCGACCACCGAGGCGCTTGCCCACCGCCCGCGAGCCCATGCGCACCGTCATCTCGCCGAGCGCGCGGAGTTGCGTTACGCGTTGCGCAACCGTCGTCTCGCGATTCAGATGCACGTCGCCGATGTTCTGGATGATTTGTTGCGTCACCACGATTGGCACACCGACGAGTGCTTCAAGAATGGCCTTTGCCGAGGCGAGTCGCTCGTTAACGGAACCGACTTCGCTGGACGAGTCAGAACCGTCGCCGTTGGATGACGGACTCGGCATTGCGGCGCCTACCGGCTCGGGAACAACGGACAAAGGTCGTGGTCGACCGGACACTTCGGCGCCGATTTGCGAACGAGGAGGAAGCACTGCTGACAGTGTTCTTCGTCGGGTCGGCGCGGTTGCAGTAAGGGAGTTCCGTCGGTGACGTCGTCGGTGTCGATGACCTCAACTTCGTCTTCAGGAAGATCTTCGCCACTCCGCAGCTTCTCCTGCAGGATCGTCGCGAGGTCGGCTTCTTCGTCGTCGGCGGAGGCAAATTCGTTCTCGTCGACGTCGGTCTTGCGCTTGCGCGCCGGCTTATCCTCGTCGTCGTCGAGATTGAGACGGTCTTCGTCGGTGGTTGCGGGTGCTTCGCTTTCCGCAGCGGCTTCACCATCGGCTATTTCGGCGCCCGCGAGTGTGTCGTCGCCGTCTTCGCCGACACCGTCGCCGTCTTCGCCGTCGCCCGCTCCTTCTTCGTCGAGTTCGTCGGGGTCAACCTCGAGGTTCGCCAGGTCGTCGGGGTCGACGCCCTCAACTTCTGGTTCGGAGACGGATTCGGGGGTGTCGTTGTCGTTGCTCATTATCGGGCGCGAACCTTAGCCGATTTCGGCGACAAGCGGGCAAATGGGGCCCCGGCCCCCTGGCCCTCCCTTAGCCGCGCGGGGTGCCGCGCTTTTCCTCGATGCGACGCTCGGATTCGAGGCGTTCCAGCAACGGGGCTTCGGTGGTGAGATGGGTCATGGCGTCGGCCACGGCACGGTGGCCCGCCTGGTTGGCGATCAGGCGGTGCATCTCCAGAACGACGCGCCGATAGGCGGGGTGGCCCTGGGGGGCAGAACGCAGTTCCAGCATGTGCATGGCTTCGCGGGCGTTGAACTGCATCACGTATCGCATGCGGTGCGCCATCGCCACGGCATAACCCGCCTGCTCCGGGTAGTCGGGGCGCAGGAGCTCGTACAACTCCCCCGAGCGTTGCATCGCAGCGTTGAACACCTCGGCCCCGCCGGCATCGTCGACGAGTTCGGGGCGCGCATAGCCGAGGTGCGGTGTGAGGCGCTGCCACTCGACGGTCAGCAGGCGGTGGCGTTGCAGGTCGCGGAACGCGCCGTAGTCGCCGAGCACGTCGAAGCGGTACGACAAGCGTTCGAAGGCGCGCCCGGGCTTGTGGCGTCGGTTGGTGCGCTCACCCACGTAGGCGCTGATCAGGGCCACGCGTTGCACGTGGCTGAGCGAACGCACGCGTTCGAGCAACTGGGTCTCGGGCAGGTGCGATGATGCATAACAGATGGCGGCGAGCAACTTGTCTTCACCATCGGGGTCGAAGTCGACGAGTGTCACCTCCGGTGCGTGCTGTGGTTCGATGATGCCGAAGTATTCATCGACGAGGTCGGCGGTGTTCGAGGCGTTGTCGGCGAGGTATTGACTCCACTTGTCGCCGCGCTCGGGCATGTCGACGCGCCGCAAGAACGTGGGAATCACTTTGCGTAGTTCGCTGAGCATCATGTCGGCGTAGGCGCGCGCCTCGGGCAACGGGTTGGCGCGCATGCGCAAGAGCAGCGCCTCGTAGCCCTGCCCGGTGCCGTAGATGCCGACGTTGGAGAGCGACGCCGCCGGCAACACACCGCGCACGGCATCGAGCGCCTTGGCGCGAGTGGCCTGACGGTAGATGAAGTCGGAATCGTTCGGTCCGCGCGGCACGGTGGCGCGCACATGCGTGGTGACCTGCTCGACGAGTTCGCTGTAGGTGTCGAACATGCGATCCATGTCGCCGACGTAGCGGGTGCCGAGCGGTCCGCTACACACCTCGGGGTCGCGGTAATAGCGGTAACGTCCGCCGAGTCGCGCGTCATAGGAGATGTATCGCGTGCTCTGCTCGAGGTACGACATCAATCGACCCCACTCAAGGATCTTGGTCAACAGGTTCGAAGCTTGCTCGCACGCGAGATGCACACCGCCGAGTTGGGCGACGGAGTCGTCGCCGTACTCCACGAAGATTCGTTCATAGAGTTCCTCGGCCCGCGACACACCGATGGTGGCATCGACGGTTTCATCACCCTTCAAGTCGAGGTCACTGACGAACTCGTCCAAGAACAAGCGGCGCAAACTCTTGGCGGTGCGGCTGTAGCGCGCAAAGAGTGCGCCCTTCACGACCTCCGGCAGGTTGACGAGCGCAAAGACGGGCAGGTCGAGGTTGGTGAAGTACCGGCGCAACACCGCCGACTCTTCGGGTGTGAACTGCTCGGGAACGTACACCGACACAAGTGCCGATACTACGAAACGAGGGGTGGTTTTTAGAGCACCCCTGCCGGCACGCTGCCGTCGCCGAAGGCCCTTTTCACGCTGTGCTGCAGTTCGGCGTTGGCCCACATGTCGATGACGGTCATCGCCATGATCTTGGCGCCGTCGAGTACGGCCTTGTCGGCTTCCTTTGACTTGGTGTAATCGGCAAACTGCGGCGAATGCAGCGACACCCCGCGCGGAGCCACCGCGAGCATCGGGTGGATGGTCGGCGCGAGGTAACTGACGTTGCCCATGTCGGTGGAACCACCGCCCGAACCGGGGATGAAGGCCGAGGTGAGCGAGCGCCCGATCGCCGTCGAGTTCGCGGCGTAGGCATCGAGGAGCGGGATGTTGTCGACGATGTCGGCGTACGCGTGGGTGTCCCACACCATCTCGACTCGGCAGTCGGCGGCGGCCGCCCCCGCCTCGAGGCACGCGGCAACGCGCTGCTTCAGCGGTTGCAATGTTTCGATGGTGTCGCTGCGCACGTACCAGTCCATCTCGGCTTCGCGCGGCACGATGTTGGGCTTCTCCCCTGCCTTGGTGAAGATGCCGTGCACGCGCTCGGTGGGGCGAATGTGCTGACGCAGCGCGGCAACGTTCATGTAGCCGAGCACCGCGGCATCGAGCGCGTTGCGACCGAGATGCGGCGACACGGCTGCATGCGCCGCCTGGCCGTAGTAGCGCACGATCGCCTGTTGAATCGCAATCGCATTCATCCGAGCAAGATCGCGGTCGGACGGGTGCACCATCATCGCAGCGTCGACACCGACGAACGCACCGGCCCGCGCCATCTCCACCTTGCCGCCGCCGCCCTCCTCGGCGGGCGTGCCCATCAACGTAAGGCGACCGCCCGCGTCGTCGGCGAGCCCGGCCAAGGCCAGACCAGCGCCAAGACCGGCGGCGGCGATCACGTTGTGACCACAGGCGTGCCCGATGCCCGGCAACGCATCGTATTCACAGAGCACGGCGACGTTGAGGCCGCGTGTGCCGACCTTCGTCTCGAAGGCCGTGTCGATGTTGTAGGCCCCGCGCGTGACGCCATGACCGGCGGCATCGATCATCCGCGTGAGGCGGTCGTGGGCGAAGTGTTCCTCGTAGTTGAGTTCGGGGTGGGCGTGGATGTCGTGGCTGGCGGCGATGAGATCGGCGGCACGCGCATCGACATCAGCACAAGCACGGGTCTTGAGTTCGGCAATCTGCCTCGCGTCGAGTGACATGCGGTCAGGCTACTGAGCAACCACCCACAGCGTGAAAGCGTCGGGGCGCACCGCCACGGAGACCGCGTCGAAGCGACCACGATGTCGGCCGTCGACAATCACCGGTGCAGGGCGCGACCCTTGCCATTCAGCGTGCTCGACGCGACGGGCGGTGAGTGCCGGGTGCGGAAGGTGGTCACCGAGTCGCATCCGCCGGCGAATCGCCAGCAGTGTGCGCAGCGAGAGTCGACGCGCAAATTCCAGCGTGTCGATCACGCCGTCGTTGGGGTGTGCACGGGGCGACGCGTTGAGGGGACCCACGAATCCGCCACTCGACGCCCACCAGTGCGGCGTGCGCAATGTTCCGATGATCACCGTCGACACGGCCACCACGTGCTGCTCGTCGGTGCCGCGACGCAACACCACGTCGTAGGCATCGCACGGGAGCGCGAGGGCCGAATCGCCCGGCTGCGGTGCGGCGTCGCGCTGACTCGTCGTGCGCGCATTGGTCGGCGCACGACCGAGGGCACGCAGCAGCTCGCCGGTGCGCAGCGCCACATCACGCCGTCCGTCGGTGATCGCACTCGCCAGCGCGGCTTCATCGTCGGCAATCGCGAGGCCGCTTGGTGCGGTGCGAGTCTCGCCCCAGGGTTCGCCCGGACGAATCGTCACGATGTGCCGCCGATGGGCATCGTGCTGGCACTCAGCACCACCCCGCGCAGGACGCGATCAACCGCGGTGTCAGCCACGCTGCGGGTGAGTTCGTCGGGCGCGTGCTGGGCCACTTGACGCAGCAAGTCGATCAGTTGCTTCATCGTGCGCACGAAGTCGCCGGGAGTCGTGTCTTCGTCGAGCAACTCGGCGAGCTCGGCGCCACCCGCCCACTTCACCACGGCATCCACATATCCCGCATCGGGGGCGCGGTGCGGGGTGAGCCCGGCCGCGCTCTCTTCGCGCTGCAATCGCGCACTGAGTTGCACGATCTGGCGGAATCGTGACCGCAGTTGTGTCGAGGGAAAGTTCGGCTCGGGCGCTGGTTCGGGGCTGCGGTGTTCGTAGACGAACGTCGAGCACAAGGCGGCCAATGACGTGGGGTCGAGACCGTCGAGCAGTTTCGTCGCGATGGTTTCGGCCACGAGCAGATCGGATTCGTGGAAGACGCGCGACAACAACGCGCCGCGCTCCGTGAGTTGCCAGTCGGCGACGTATTCCCAGCGTTCGAGCAAGCTGATCACATCGTCGAAGCGTTGACTCACGACCTCCGCCGCCTTGTCGACGCGACTCTCCAGCTGGGCGATCTCGCGGTCGATGCGATCGGCGGATTTGGCCGCGTTGAGCTTGAACTTGAGATCGGGGTCGTTGGCGCACGGGTGCGCCGTTCGCGCCACCGCTGGCGCGGACTTCGGCTTGTCGATCTTGAGTCGCGTCAGGCGATGCGCCAATTCGCGCAAGACGCGCGGGTCGCTCTGGTCGACGATCTGACCCTTGTGCCCGGTGACTGCCGTGCCATCGATGGGCAGGCGCGTCGCGGTGCGCACGCTGCGTACGAGTTCGTCGGCCGTCAAGGCGCGCAGCGCGCGGTTGGCGAACAGCACCTTCACCTTCACGCCCTTGGCGCGCACCGAGGTGCTGAGCACGAGACCGAGGTTGTCGTCGAACCACGCCACGTCGCCGGCGCGCAGTGCCATGAGGCTCATTTCGATCTCCGTGCGGTCGCGTTCACCGGGATCCTTCACGAAGAGCCGGCGGTATTCGTCGATGTCGCCGAACTCGCTCTTGGCTTGTGAACGCAGTCGGTCGCGTTCTTTCTGGCGCTTGGTGATGCGCGCCTGCACTTCCACCACGCCCTTGCTCGCTTGGTATTGCGCGAGCGAAAGGTTCAGCAGATGGCGCGTCTCGTCGGGTGAATGCGTGCGCACGAGGTTGACCGCCATGTTGTAGGTGGTGCGAAAGGCGGAACTGAGACGGAAGGTGCGGCTCAAGGCGACAGCCGCCACCTGATCGAACGGCACATAGGGGTTCCACACCACGACGGCATGGCCGAGCGTGTCGATGCCACGCCGCCCGGCGCGCCCGGTCAACTGCGTGTACTCACTCGCCTTCAGGGTTTGATGATGTTCACCCGTGAACTTCGACATCTTGTCGATGACCACGGCACGCGCGGGCATGTTGATGCCGACGGCGAGAGTTTCCGTGGCGAACACCACCTTCACCAACCCGCGCACGAAGAGTGCCTCGACGATTTCTTTGAACGTCGGCACCATGCCGGCGTGGTGGGCGGCTACGCCCGACTCCACCTGTGCGGCGAACAGCGTGAATCCGAGCGCGGCAAGGTCGTCGTCGGAGAGCCCTTCGACCCGCGCGTCGACGATCTCACGGATCTCGTCGCGCTCCGCGTCGCTCGTCAGTCGGATGCCGGCCTTGTAGCAGGCCGCCGCCGACTCGTCGCATTGGTTGCGACTGAAGATGAAGTAGATCGCGGGCAGCAAGTCGCTGTCGCGCAGCAGGTCGACGATGTCGAGGCGCGACGGCGGGAAGATTCGTGACCGACCTCGGCGGCCGCCACGGCCGCGCTGTGCATCACGATCACCGCTCTCGAGTCGCAACACCTTCTGATTCGGGGCGCCATTCACCAGGGTCTCAACGAGCATGACTTCGGCGGTCGCCTTGTCGCCGTAGGCGTAGAGATTGCGCAGTTCGACCGGTCGCCGACCCTCCACCACGGCGCGCGTCGGGCCGCGCACGGTGGTGAGCCAGTCGGCGATCTCCTCGGCGTTGCTCACCGTGGCCGACAACGCCACGAGTCGTACCTCGGGCTCGAGATGAATGATGACTTCTTCCCACACCGGGCCGCGATACTCATCCTGCAAGAAGTGCACTTCGTCGAGCACGACCACACCAAGGTCGTCGAGTGCCGAGGAACGGGCGTAGATCATGTTGCGCAACACCTCGGTGGTCATCACCAAGAGCGGGGCATCGACGTTGATCGCGTTGTCGCCGGTGAGCAGCCCGACACGATCGTTGCCGTAGAACGCACAGAGGTCGTGGTACTTCTGGTTGGAGAGCGCCTTGATCGGCGCGGTGTAGAAACCTCGTTGCCCGGCCTCGAGTGCCATGTCGAGCCCGTATTCGGCGATGACCGTCTTGCCCGAGCCCGTCGGGGCGGCAACGAGCACCGACTCCCCCGCGTCGAGCGCGTCGAAGGCCTGCACCTGGAACGGGTCCGGCGCAAAGCCGTAGCGCGCGAGGCGACGATGTCGCGCGGTGTCGTTCACTTAAGCGGCCGTCTTGTGGCGACGCCACAAGAGCAGCGCGCCGATGCCAACGGCAACGAGATACAACACGGTGAGCGGCACACCGAGCGCCATCAACGTGATCGGGTCGCCACTCGGGGTGATGACGGCAGCAACGATGAAGATGATCACGATCGCATAACGCCACTGGGTGATGAGTGTGCGCGGCGTGACCACTTCGACGAGTTGCAGGAACACGAGCAACACCGGCGAGAGGAATCCGACGCCAAACGACAACATCATCAACACGACGAGGTTGACGTACTTGCTGATTTGGTAGTTCTGCGTCACGTCGGCGCCCGACCAGCCGATGAGGAATTCGAGTGCGCGATCGAGGGTCCAGTACGCGAGCAAGGCACCCACGGCAAAGAGCACCACCGACGACGCGACGAAGAAGTACGAGTACCGCTTCTCGCGTTTGGTGAGGGCGGGCACGATGAAGCGCCAGATGTTCCACAACACCACGGGCAACGCGATCACCACGCCACCCCACGCCGCGATACGCATGCGAGCCGAGAAACCGTCAATTGGGCCGAGCGCATACAGCGAGCCGTCACAGTTGAGGCGGGCCTGCGAGTCGCAGAGATCGCGGTAGGGCGACACGAGGAAGTTCAGCACGGGCTCATAGGCGATGAGCAGGGCGATTGCCCCGACGGCAATCGCCAAGAGCGACATCACCAAGCGGGTGCGCAACTCCGCCAGGTGTTGCATGATCGTCATGTCGTTGGCTTGCCGCCGTGTGCGGGCCATGTCAGTTGCTCGTGTTGTCGGGCGGCGGAGCGGCAGTGACGGGTGTGGCAACCTCAGCCGCAGCATTTTCGGGTGCGGCAACTCCGGGTGCGGCGTCGGTTGCGGGTGCTGTGGCATCAGCGGCCGGCTTGCGCTCGAGATGCGGCATCTTGCCGGCGAATATGTCGTTGGTGTCCTTGGCCGACTTCTTCAACTCGTTCGCAGGTTCTTCGACGAGGCTCTTTACTTGTCGCATCGGTTCTTCCATCACCTTGTTCACTTCACGCTGCACGTTGCTCGTGATGTTGCGAAACTCGCGATAGATCTTGCCGGCCTTGCGCATTGCGCCCGGAAGTTTTTCGGGGCCGAGCACGATCAAGCCAAGCACGGCGATGAAGACCAGTTCCGTGCCCGAGAGGTTGAACACGAGGGCAAGCCTACGAGAGCGGCACACCGCGACGCCTCGTCGTTCGTCGTTCATGTCGCGCGTCGTAGTGTTGCCCCGTGCAACAGCGACTCCCGTCGATTCTGCAGCCACCGGTGCTGTTTGCGCATCGTGGGGCGCGAGCGCACGAAGAAGAAAACACGATGCCCGCCTTCTTGCTGGCCGTAAGGCTGGGTGCGACGGGTCTTGAGTCCGATGTGTGGCTCACGCACGACGGTGTGCCCGTGCTCGACCACGACGGCGTCATTGGTGGTCGACTGCGGCGACGCGCCATTGCGGAGGTGGTGAGTGGCGATCTGCCGCCGCACATCCCGCGACTCTCGCAGTTGCTCACTCTGACCCTGCAGCATGGCCTCTCGTTGTCGCTCGACATCAAGGATGCAGCGGCGTTCGGCCCGGTACGGGAGTTGCTGCTCGCCCACCCCGACCTGCAACGGCGCACCTATCTATGTTGCGAAGACTTCGATGTGTTGTGCGAGATCGCCCCGAGTTTGAGCGACGTGTTGCTCGTCGATTCATCCCGTTTGGCGAAACTGAAGGATGGTCCCGAGCGGCGTCTCGCCCAACTCGCCGAACTTGGCGTGGCGGCCCTCAACATGCACCACACCGATTGGAATGGCGGGCTCGTCACCCTCGCCCACCGCTTCGAGCGGCTCGCCTTTGCCTGGGACGCGCAATTCGACTACGCGTTGACCGCGCTGTTGCGCATGGGAGTGGATGCGGTGTACAGCGACTGGGTGGATCGCATGGTGGATGCCGCCCGCGCCGAGCAGGTGATCCCCTAGAGGCGTTGCATGTCGCGCGGCGGCCAGATGACGACCATCGCCTTGCCGACGATCACATCGGTGCTGACCGGCCCGAACATGCGACTGTCGAACGACATCGGTCGGTTGTCGCCGATCAAGAACACCTGGTTGTCGCCGATCTCGACGGGTTCCGCGTCGGCAGTGCCGCAGCGCGTGCCGGGGTCGAACGACGTGTCGGTCACCTCCGCCGAAAGCCACGGCTCATCCAGGGCCGCGCCGTCGATGAATACCACACAGTCGCGAATCTCGACGGTCTCGCCGGGCAATCCGATCACGCGCTTGATGAGGTCGTCGTGTTGCACGGTGTCGCCGTTCACCGTGATGCGGTCGAACACGATCACGTCACCGCGCGACGGTTCACCGAGTCGGTAGGCAAGCTTGTTGACGAGCACGCGATCGTCGCCAAAGAGCGTGGTCTCCATCGAGGGGCCCGCGATGTAGAACTGCTGCACCACGAAGGTGCGCAACGCGGTGGCAATGATCACCGCCGTAACGATCACCACGACCCACTCGCGGATTTGTCGCCAACCAGAGCGACGTTGTGCGTCGCTGCGCGGCTCTTCCATCACTCGAGCCACGCTAACTGTGTCGATGAGTCAGCAGACGAATGGTGCGGTGCCGTGGTGCGCTCGGTTTACAACGAGGCGATGAGTTTGTCGACGCGATCGTCATGACTCTTGAACGGATCTTTGCACAGCACGGTGCGCTGGGCTTGGTCGTTCAACTTGAGGTGCACCCAGTCGACGGTGAAGTCACGTTTGCGGTCCTTTGCGCGTTTGATGAACTCACCGCGCAGGCGGGCGCGTGTGGTTTGCGGCGCGACGTCCTTGGCGCGGTCGATGACGTCGTCGGTGCAGACCCGCTCCACCATGCTGCGTGACTGCATCTTGTAGAACACTCCCCTGTTGCGGTCGATGTCGTGGTATTGCAGGTCGAGCATCTGCACCCGCGGGTCGTCGAGCGCCAACTTGTGGCGGGCGCGGAACTCCTCCACGATGCGGTACTTGATGACCCAGTCGATTTCGCGGTCGAGTTTCATCGGGTCGTTTTCCAATGTCACGATGCAGTGTTCCCACATCTCGAGTGCACGCTGTTCTTCGGGGGTGAAACCGCGCTGATCCGCGTAGCGCAGTGCGCGGTCGAGCAGTTCGCGCTGGATGTCGAGCGCCGACAACTCACGCCCGCTCGCCAGACGCACCTTGCGTTTGCACGTGAGGTCGTGACTGATGTCGCGGATTGCGCGAATCGGGTTCTCCAGCGAGAGGTCGCGCAGCATCGTGACGGGGTCTTCAATCATGCGCAGCACGCACGCCGCAGCACCGACCTTCACGAAGTTGGTGTACTCGCTCATGTTCGAGTCGCCGACAATCACATGCAGGCGGCGGAACCGCTCGGAGTCGGCGTGCGGCTCGTCACGAGTGTTGATGATCGGCCGGCTGCGAGTGGTGGCACTGCTGACGCCCTCCCAAATGTGTTCGGCGCGTTGCGATATCGAGAACATCGGTCCACGTGCCGTCTGCAGGATGTGCCCGGCGCCGGCAAATATCTGGCGCGAGACGAAGAAAGGAATCAGCGTCTCGGCGTAGTACGACAGATCATCAGTGCGTCGCGTGAGGTAGTTCTCGTGGCAGCCGTAGCTGTTGCCGGCCGAATCCGTGTTGTTCTTGAAGAGGTAGATGGTGCCGCGGATGCCCTCGTCGCGCAGGCGCTGCTCTGCCCCGGTGACGAGTCCCTCGAGCACGCGCTCGCCCGCACGGTCGTGGGCCACGCACTCGAGGATCGAGTCACACTCGGGTGTCGCGTACTCGGGGTGTGAACCCACGTCGAGATACAGCCGTGCGCCGTTCTCGAGGAACACGTTGCTGGAGCGTCCCCATGACACAACCTTTCTGAACAGATAGCGCGCCACTTCGTCGGGGCTCAGGCGTCGCTGTCCGCGCAGCGTGCAGGTGACGCCGTACTCGGTTTCGATGCCGTAGATGCGACGTGGAAGTTCGGCGGATGCCATCAGCCGGCTACCTTCAATGCCCGACTCTCACCGGAGCGCAGCGGCGACGGCGTCGTCCGTGATGCGTGTGAACGAGCGACGGCGACCATTGCGTACGAGCGTGGCGATCTCGAGATCGGCCGCGGCAACGGTGCGATCGGGGCCAGACAGGGCCGCCACCGCAACCTTGACTGCGGTAGCGAGGTCGAGATCGGCCCGATAGGTGGATTCGAGTCGCTTGGAGATGCCCTCAGCGTCGCCACCGAGCACGCAGAATCGCTTCTCGTCAAGCAAGGTGCCGTCGTAGAGGATGTGGAAGAGCCGGTCGCGCTCGGGTGTGTCGCCGACTTCGGCGACGAGCAGTTCCACTTCGAGGGGCTTGGGGCCTGAGGTGGCGAACACGTCGCCGAGCACCTGGGCGTATTGATTGGCGAGACTGCGCGCATCGACGTCGTTGCGTGAATACTGGTACCCGCGCAGTTCGGCGGCGCGCACCCCTGCCACGCGGAGTTGGTCGAACTCGTTGTACTTGCCGACACCGGCGAACGCGATGCGGTCGTAAATCTCGCTCACCTTGCGCAACGTGGTGCTCGGGTTCTCGGCCACGATCACGATGCACGACGGCGTTTGCAGCGCTACGAGCGCTCGGCCGCGGGCGATGCCCTTGCGCGCGTAGTCCGCGCGGTCCTTCATCATCTGTTCGGGTGAAACGTAGAACGGCATGCTCATCGCGAACGAACCTCGCGCATGATGGTGTCATAGATCGAGGCCAGTGCATCGTCGGCGACGCGATCCCATCCACCGGCATCGATCGACGCAACGATCGGATAGATGCCGCGCAGAATGTCGGGCCCACCCGTGGCGGTGTCGGCATCCGAGGCTTCCCACAGCGCGCGGGCCGCCAATTCGATGGCCGCCTCACGGGTGATGTTCGTGCGCCAGCCGACGCGCAAGACGGTGCTGGCAAGTGCGGAACCCGAACCGATGGCGACGAAGTCGCGCTCCTCGTAGCGGCCACCGGTGATGTCGAAGTCCCACAGGCGCCCGCGCCCGACGAGCGGGTCAAAGCCGGCAAAGATCGGCACGACGCCGAGGCCCTGCATCGCAGCCGGCATGTTCGAGCGCACCATCATCGAGAGTTGGTTGGCCTTGCCTTCGAGCGAGAGTGATTGCCCCTCGACCTTTTCGTAGTACTCGAGTTGCAGTTGGAAGAGTTTGATCATCTCCATCGCCAACCCCGCTGTGCCGGCGATCGCCACGCCGCTCAAGTCGTCGGCGGGCACCACCTTTTCCACCGAGCGGGTGCTGATGAGATTGCCCATCGTCGCACGGCGGTCGCCCGCCATGACGACACCCCCGTCGTAGGTGAGTGCGAGGCACGTGGTGGCGTGCGGCAGGACGGTGTCGTTGCCACGCGTCGAGTCGATGCGGCCGCTCTCGCCACGCAATGCCGACGCAGGGAACGGATCGATGCCGATCTTGCGCAGCAGATCGGGGAAACTGGCGCCGGGGTCGTCGCCGGCGGCGAAGCGTGGCATCGTCATGTGGACATCTTCATCGCTGCGTGGCCGGTGTCGTCACTCGTCGAGCAGGTTTACTGCCCGCCCTTTTGCACGTAACTCTTCACGAAGTCTTCGGCGTTGGTCTCGAGCACCTCGTCGATTTCATCGAGCAGGCCGTCGAGTTCTTCCTTCAGGCGGTCGGTGTTCTCGGTATCGGCACCCGTCTCGCTGTCCGTCGGAGTCGCCTCTTCGCGTTGCGGTGCACTGCGCTGCTTCTTGGTGCGTTCAGCCATAGGAAGCACCATAGCAAGGGGTCGGCCCGACCCCACCGCCTCAGGTTTGCGGCGCGTCGCCGAGGCGAGCAATCAGGTCAGCCGCACTGGTGCTGGCGGCGAATAATTCGGCGGTCAGCGCCTTGGTACCGCGCAAGGGTTCCATCATCGGCACGCGCTTGAGCGGATCGCGCCCGACGTCAAAGACGATGGAATCCCAGTTCGCAGCGACGATGTCGGGGGCAAAACGTGCCAGGCACGTGCCGCGAAAATATGCGCGCGTCGAATCGGGGGGCGTGTCGACCGCCTCCCGCACGAGCGCTTCGTCCACCATCACCCGCAGACCACAGCGTGCCGCCAACGACTTGTCACGGCGCAGGTCGGAATACTGCAGGTCGATCGCCTTCAGTCGCGCGTCGGTCGGTACCAGATTGTGGCGTTGCGCATACCCGTCGACGAGACGCTTCTTTGCCACCCAGTCGACGACATCGGCAACGTCGTTGGGGTCGTGCTCCAGACCGGTGAGCACGCTCTCCCATTCCTCGAGGATGCGTTTGCCGTCATCGACGGTGACCGCGTCGAGACCGTGGCGATCGGCCCAACTCCGGGCACGCTCCAACAACTTCCACTGCACCTCGAGGGCCGTGGCGCGTTTGCCGTTGCCGAGGGCGATCGTGGCGCGCAGTGACGGGTCGTTGCTCACCTGCCGGATCGCAGTCACGGGATGCGCGAGGGTGAAGTCATCGCCGAGTGCGTCGTCTTCGATCATCGCCAACACGATTGCGGTGGTGCCCACCTTCAAAAACGTGGCGACCTCGCTCATGTTTGCGTCGCCGACGATCACGTGCAGGCGGCGGTACTTGGCCGGGTCGCAGTGCGGCTCGTCACGCGTGTTCACGATCGGCCGCTTCAGCGTGGTTTCGAGCCCCACTTCTTCCTCGAAAAAGTCGGCCCGCTGACTGAGTTGGTAAGCGATGTCACCGGGCATCGACCCGGGCGACTCGCAACCCACTTTGCCGGCGCCGGTGAATACCTGTCGCGTCACGAAGTGCGGCGTGATCTGGTTGACGAGGCGACCGAACGGCACTGCGCGGTCGACGAGGTAGTTCTCGTGGCAGCCATAACTGTTGCCCTTGCCATCGGAGTTGTTCTTGTAGACGACGATCTCTCCCCCGGCCGGCAGTAGGGCGAGTGCGCGCTCCATGCTGAGGCGCAGAATTTCTTCCGCCGCCCGGTCGTAGCGCACGACTTCGCTCGGGGTGCGGCACTCGGGGGTCGAACACTCGGGATGTGCGTGATCGACGTAGTAGCGCGCACCGTTGGTGAGCACCGTGTTCACGAGGTGCGTCTCCACCTCCGGGGCGAGGATCTCACCGAGCAGCAAGCCGCGTGCATCGTTGCCCGGTTGTTCGTCGAAGAAGTCCCAAGCCGTGCGGGTGTTGCTGCGCCCGAGAAACGCGTTGATCAACAACGAGCTGGCGGTGACGGCGTTGTACTCGGCGTTACGCACCACGATGCCGTACTCGGTCTCGATACCGCAGACCTTCGGGATCGCCATCGTTAGAGGTACTGCCCCGTCGCCGTGCGCTCGATCGCCTTGCCACCGCCGGAGCCCTCGTCGTGGGTGAGCGTGCGGATGAACACGATGCGCTCGCCCTTGCGTCCCGACACCTTCGCCCAGTCGTCCGGGTTGGTGGTGTTCGGCAGGTCTTCGTGCTCACGGAACTCTTGGCGAATCGACGCGGTGAGGTCGTCGACCGCCACGCCCTTCTCGCCGCCGGCGAGCAGCCGTTTGATCGCCAACTTCTTGGCCCGCCGCACGATGTTCTCGATCATTGCTCCCGACGCGAAGTCGCGGAAGTAGAGGATCTCGCGCTCCCCGTTCTGGTAGGTGACTTCAAGGAAGCGGTTGTCGTCGGTGGTGGAGTACATCTGCTCCACCGTGGTATCGATCATCGCGATGATCGCCTGCTTCAGGTCGCCATGGCGGGCGACATCACCCGGGGCAATCGGCACCTCGCTCGTCAGGTATCTGGCAAAGATCTGCCGCGCCGCTTCGGCGTCGGGGCGCTCGATACGAATCTTCACATCGAGGCGACCGGGACGCAGGATGGCGGGGTCGATCAAGTCCTCGCGATTGGTGGCGCCAATCACGATTACGTTGCGCAGGCCCTCGACGCCGTCGATCTCGGCGAGCAGCTGCGGCACGATCGTGGACTCCATGTCCGATGAGATGCCGGTGCCGCGCGTGCGGAACATCGAATCCATCTCGTCGAAGAACACGATGACCGGCCAGCCCTCTTCGCTCTTTTCGCGGGCGCGCTGGAAGACCATGCGAATCTGCCGCTCGGTTTCACCGACGTACTTGTTCAGCAACTCGGGGCCCTTGATGTTGATGAAGTAACTGCGGCCCTTGTCGGCACCGGTGCGTGCCGCAACCTTCTTGGCCAGTGAATTGGCGACGGCCTTGGCAATCAGCGTCTTGCCGCAACCGGGCGGCCCGTAGAGCAGGATGCCCTTTGGTGCCGGGAGTTGGTGTTCGGCAAACAGATCACCGTGCAGGAACGGCAGCTCCACTGCGTCGGCAATCGCCTCGATTTGTTGGTCGAGACCGCCGATGTCGTCGTAGGAGATGTCGGGCACCTCTTCGAGCAACAGGTGTTCGACCTCGGGTTGGGCGAGGCGCTCCAACAACAGGCCGCTGCGGGTGTCGAGTCGCAGTAGGTCGCCCGAGCGCAGGTGCACACCGCGCAACGCATCGGCGAGTTCGCAGACGCGGTCGTCGTCGCCGCGCCCGGTGACGATTGCGCGCACGCCGTCTTCGAGCACTTCCTTGAGCGACACCACCTCGCCCGTGGCCTCGGCCCCGCGCGCCATCACCACGTTGAGGCTCTCGTTGAGGACGACCTCGCTGCCCCGCTCCAGAGTCTGGGCGTCGATCTCGGGGTGCAATGACACGCGCATCTTGCGTGAGTTCGTGAGCACATCAACCGTGCCATCGTCGTTGGTGCCGATGACGATGCCGTACGCCGACGGCGGTTGGGTGAGTTTCTCTACTTCTTCCCGCAACGACGCGACGTGGTCGCGGGCTTCGCGTAATGCGTACTCCAACTTCTCGTTGCGCGCCTTGGAATTGGCGAGTTGTCCCTTGGCGTCGAGCAGACGTTCTTCAAGTGCACGAAGTCGTGCAGAGGTGTCGTCTGCCATGCCCTGAACCTAGTGGCGTTCCGTGTATCGTGAAACCCCATGAAGGTATGGATCGACCAAGACCTCTGCACCGGTGACGGTCTCTGCGAGGAAATTGCCCCCGAGGTGTTCACCCTGCTCGACGACGGTCTTGCGTACGTGAAGGAAGGCGCAAAGGTGTTCGCCACCGCCAAGGGCAACCCGCAAGGTGCCGAGGGTGTCGCCAACTTCGACGACAAGCACCTCGATGCCGTCATCGAATCCGCCGAGGAGTGCCCCGGCGAGTGCATCTTCATCGAGCCGTAAGCACGGCTGCCATCTAGCGCGACGTCAGTAGTCGCGCCGTCGTCAAAAAGCCCGTGTGCGCCACCATGCGGTGGTCGGGTCGTACGGATTCGCCATCGATGTGCCACGTGCGGTGCAGTACTTCCAGCGTGCGCATCGCCACCCACTCGCCGCGATTGGCGTTGAGTGCTTCGCGCACCTTCACGGCTTGCGTGATGCTCGGGGTGTACGCCACCATCACTCCACCGGCATGCATCACCGCAGCAAGATGCGGCACCACTTGCCATGGTTCAGGGAGGTCGAGTACGGCGCGATCGAATCGCCCTGCCGTCGGCACATCGATGCCGGCGTAGGAGTCGCGGATGTGCACCTCGAATCGTGCGCTCGCATCGGCGCCGAGGAATGACTCGACGTTCTTTCGTGCCCGATTGGCGAAGTCTTCGCGCAGTTCATAACCCACGATGCGCGCACCGGCGCGCAACATGGTCATTGACATCGCGCCTGATCCGATTCCCGACTCGAACACGAGGTGCCCGGGGGCGATGTCGGCGAGCATCGCGATCGGCGCGAGATCCTTCGGATAGATGACTTGGGCGCCGCGCGGCATTTCCAGCACGAAGTCCTCCAGTGTCGGACGCATCACCACATAGCGCGCACCTTTGGTGGACTCGACGGTGATGCCCTCGTTGGCGCCGATCACCTGGGCGTGGGGCACGAAACCAGCGTGACTGTGGAACTCGCCCGTTGGCTCGAGTGTGACGAGGTAGCGACGCTCCTTGGAGTCGATGAACAGCACTCGGTCGCCGGCGGCGAATGGTGTCGACATTTCAGATGCCGCCCGATTGACCAGGGTTGCGATCAGACACCGTGATCGTCTGCCCCGCCTTGAGTCGAATCACCTGGTGATCGGTGTGTGCCGTTCGGCGCCGCCACCACTTCCACACGAAGAGCAGCACGGCAACGAGTGGGTAGCGCTTGGTGAAGCGGGCGACTGCCGTCGCACCGATGAGCCGACCTGCGACGCGCGGAGTGCGCGACATTGCGCCCATCGTTCAGCGACGAATCTCGATGACACCGCGGCGACGGCGTCCGCCTCGGCGACCGAGCAGGTACGCAACCAGCAATCCGGCGGCCACGCCGGCGACAGCCAGAACGGTGATCGATGTCTTCTTCGTCTCGGT
>VGBY01000011.1 GCA_016870295.1 Actinomycetota bacterium | reverse complement strand
AGCGTGGTCACGTCTCTCGTCGGCGCCGTGACCGGTGTCGTGCTGGGGTTGGGTCTCGGGCTCGTCATCGTGCTCACATCTGGTGACGAATTGATCGGTTTCACCGTGCCCGTAGGGGGCACGGTGGCAATCCTGGTTCTGTCATTCGTGCTCGGTGTCGTCGCGTCGTTCTATCCGGCGTGGCGCGCGACGCGCGTGAACGTAGTCGAGGCAATCGCCACCACTTAAGGTGTCGATACCTGAATCACTGCGCCGAGCAGGCGAAATCGGTGGCGGGCCGAATGTGCTTAGCGGTCGTCGATTGGTTCGGCGAAGATCAACGCAGCCGGATGTTGGTCGGTCGGCGTGTCGTCAGCGAGTCGGCGCGGCGCGGTGACGGGTGGCGTGTGTGCAGTCTGACAACCGGCGCACCAGTACAGCACGCGGTTTGCTTCGCCGTGGTGCGTCACGCGCACGAGATCACCGCAGCGATCACACTTCTTTCCCTGGCGCCCGTACACCGCGAGACCACCATCAATTGACGGCGCCGTGATGCGCTCCACTCGGCGCAGGTTGGCGCGCAACATCTCGTGGGCGAGCCGCACGAGTTCGTCGCATTCGTCTTTGCTCAACTCGCAGATTCGCGCCCACGGGCTCAACTCGCACGCCCACAACAATTCGCAGCGATATACGTTGCCCACGCCGCACATCACGCGCTGGTCGAGCAACACTTCAGCGATGGTCGTCTCGGGCGGGTCATACGACATCATCCGACGCACACATTCGTCAAGGTCGGGTGACTCATGACAGAGATCCGGACCAAGTTTGCCGAGGATCGGATGTCGTCGTGGATCGAAGTCACGGTACGTTTCCACCATGGGCGCCGAGAAACACACTGCCACCCAATCGGCAACGCCGATCACCACGCGCGCGCGATGCGGTGGCTTTCGCCAGCGTTCGCCCGGGTGGTACACATGCCACGAGCCCGTCATACGCATGTGCGTGTGGAGCACCACGCCGTCGTCCCACACGATTTCCAGATGTTTGCCACGGCTGCGCACTTCTTCGATGGTCTGGCCGACGCGGGGCTCGATACCCTCCAACCGTGTCGCCTCAAAACGCACCATCTTCTTGCCGATCAACGCGATACGTAGCGCTGCTGCAGCACGATAGATCGTGTCGCCTTCTGGCATGGGGAAAAGAGTATGCGTCAGTCACATCGCTGCGCGTGATTCTCCCGGGGAATTGTCCGTAGGTTGTGGGGCGTGAACCCGAACGAGCCAATCGAGCCCACGCCACTTGAGCCCGACGTCTCCGACGATGCACACATGGTGCGCCGCGCCGCACAGCGCTATGGCACCGTCGGGGCGATGTTGGCCGGCGGCATGGTGGTGTTCGACCGCCTGCTCGGGCGTAAACCGAAGGAAGAACCAGCCGTGGTCATCGAGTCGGCGACCGAACCCGAAGACATCGAGAAGGGCATCTCCCTCACCCTCGAACAGCCCGACGGACAAGAACTGCAGGTTTTCGCCCCGCCACCAGGGCGTCGGCGCGCTAGGGCAGTGCGCCGACGGAGGCGAGCGCCAGGCGAATAAGGCGGTCGTGGCCGCTCGTCATGTCGCGACGCACCGCCTCGCTCACGGCGTCGGCCGGGGTGTACCACGCGAGGTCGAGTGCATCCTGCGTGGGTTGGCAATCACCCGACACCGGCACCACGAACGCGAGGCTCACCGCATGTTGTCGCGGATCATGGAACCCGGAGATCGACGGATCGGGAAAGTATTCGACGACGGTGAACGGAGCCGGCTCGGGTGGAATCTTCGGAAGTGCGAGTGGGCCCAAATCTTTTTCGAGATGCCGCAAAAGCGCTTCGCGCACCCGCTCGTTCAGTAGCACACGGCCCGACACGACCGTGCGCGAGATGGTGCCATCCGGCGCCTGCCGCAACAACATGCCCACGGACGTGACATTGCCCATGTCGTCGATTCGCACCGGCACGGCATCCACGTACACGAGCGGCACTTGGCCGCGCACGGCATCGAGCTGTTGCGGGTCGAGCCAGTTCGTTCGCGTATCGATGTGGTCGGTCATGATGCTTCGTGGCCTCTGCTCGGGTGGTTTCGGCGAGCCGAGCGCAACGACCTAGTCTTCGCGCATGACTCGCTCTGAGAAACTACTCGCTGCATTCCTGCTGGGGGCCGGAATCATGCACTTTGTCAACCCGGGCTTCTTCGATGAGATTGTGCCGCCGTGGGTGCCAGGTTCGGCGCGCGCCGCAACGTACGTAAGCGGTGTGGCCGAGATACTGGTCGGGCTCGGTGTGATCGTGGGTCGCACTCGCCGCGTGGCGCTGTGGTCGGCGGCGGCGCTATTCGTTGCCGTCTACCCCGCCAACCTCTACATGGCGTGGGAGTGGCGCGACCGCGAGCTCGCCGACCAACTCGTCGCTTACGGTCGCCTACCGCTACAGATTCCGATGATCTGGTGGGCGGTCACACTCGCGCGACGATCAGCACCGCGTGAGCAGGCCGTCTGCAACTAGCGCGCGGCGGTGTAGCGCGGCGCGCGACCTTTGCGGCGCATCACGATCTGCCACAACTGCAACGAGCGAGCGCGGAAGCCACCCGCTGAGCCGAGAATGTAGAAGCGCCACATTCGTCGGAAGCGTTCGTCATACTGCGGAATCTCGTGCCAACGCGCCTCGATGTTGGCGTTCCATTGCATGAGCGTGCGGTCGTAGTCGGGGCCGAAGTTGTGCACGTCTTCGATCACCCAGTTCGGTTCGGCCGCCCGCGAGAACTGCGCGAGCGACGGCAACACGCCACCAGGGAAGATGTACCGGTCGAAGAACGGGTCGCTGTGCTGCTTGCTCACCGTCGCCCCGATCGTGTGGTGCAGCATCATGCCGTCTGGCGCGAGCACACGGTCGCAGGTATCGAAGAACAACTTCAGGTTCTTCGGCCCGACTGCCTCGAGCATGCCGATGGAGACGACGCGGTCGTAGGTGCCTTGCAACTCGCGGTACTCGAGCGGCTCGATCGTCACCGGTAGTCCGGCACAGCGTTCGCGCGCACGTTGCACTTGCTGTAGCGCCGGCGAGATTCCCGTGCCGATGATGCCGTAGCGCTCGGCAGCGAACTGCAGGAAGCCACCCCATCCACAACCGATGTCGAGCACTCGCATGCCGGGCTGCAACTCGAGTTTGCGGCACACGAGGTCGAGTTTCGCCTCTTGTGCCGAGTCGAGGTCGTCGGAGTGCTGCCAGTAACCGCAGGTATAGATCATCCGCTTGTCGAGCATGCGTTCGTACAAGTCGTTGCCGATGTCGTAGTGCCGTTTCGCATTGATCACCGCGCGACGTTTCGTTTGATGATTGCTCACCGACGACACGAGGGCGTGCCACGCAATCTGTGGTCGCAACGGAATTCGGTTGGCGGCATCCACGCTGATCACGCGCGCGAGCATTTCATCGAGACGATCGCAGTCCCACCAGCCGTCCATGTAGGCCTCGCCGAACCCGAGTTGCCGTTGGGCGATGACGCGTGCCCAGAGACGCTCGTCGTGCACACGGATGGCGTGCGGTTCACTACCGCCGACGGGTACGCCCGCATCCGTCAGCAGGTCGACGCAGATCTGTCGGGCACCAGCACCCATAACTTCAGTGTGCCAGCGTTCGGGTCACCAGTTGCCAGCGACCGATTCACCAGTTCCCGGCGACGTACTTGGTCTCGAGGAATGCCAGCAACCCGTCGTGCCCGCCCTCGCGACCAAGACCCGACGCCTTCACCCCGCCGAACGGTGCAGCCGGGTCGCTGACGAGCCCGCGATTCAGCCCGATCATGCCCGTCTCCAGCGCTTCGGCAAAGCGCAGTCCGCGACCAATGTCGCGAGTGAACACGTACGACACGAGGCCGTGGTCGACCGAGTTGCAGTGCGTGAGGATGTCGTCGGCGTCATTGAAGCGCACGATGGGTGCGACCGGGCCGAAGATCTCTTCACGCAGGATCGCGTTGTCGAACTGCACATCGGTGAGCACGGTCGGGTGGTAGCCGAACGATGTGTCGCTCGCCCGCTTGCCGCCGCACACCACCGTGGCACCTTGTGCGACCGCCGCATCGACGAGTTTCGCCACGTTGTCTTGTTCCTTGCGCGAGACAAGCGGGCCGACGTTCGTCTGCGGGTCGAGACCGTTACCCAACACCAACGCCGACATGCGCTTGGTGAACGCCTCAACGAAGTCGTCGTGGATTCGCTCGTGCACGAAGAAGCGGTTGGCCGCCGTGCATGCCGCTCCACCGTTGCGCATCTTGGCGAGCATCGACCCTTCAACGGCAACATCGATGTCGGCGTCGTCAAACACCACGAGCGGCGCATTGCCGCCGAGTTCCATCGAACAGTTGATGATTCGCTCCGCGGCCTGCGCGAGCAACAATGCACCAACCGGCGTCGAACCGGTGAACGACAACTTGCGAACCTTCCCTGATTGCAACATTGCCGTGACGGCGGGGCCCGACGGCTCGGGCACTACGACGCTCACGACTCCATCGGGCACCCCGGCTCGTCGCAGGATGTCGCAGATTGCCACCGCAGTAAGCGGAGTGTTGCTCGCCGGCTTCAGCACCACGGTGCAGCCTGCTGCGAGCGCCGGGCCGATCTTGCGAGTGGCCATGGCGGCCGGGAAGTTCCACGGTGTGGCGAGCAGCGACACGCCCACCGGTTGGCGCGAGACCAGCAACCAGTTCGCACCCGATGGTGCGCGGCGGTAGTCGCCGTCGATGCGCACGGCTTCTTCACTGAACCAGCGGAAGAACTCGGCCGCATACGTGACTTCTGCCTTTGCGTCGGCCAGCACCTTGCCGTTCTCGCGCACGATGGTGCGCGAGAGTTGGTCGTGTTCGGCGATCATTAAGTCATATGCGCGTCGCAGAATTTCTGCGCGCGCCCGCGGCGCAGTCGCCCGCCACGTATCGAAGGCGTCGTGTGCTGCATCGACTGCGGCAAGACAATCGGCAATCTCCGCGTGCGGCACGGTGCCCGCCACCGATTGATCGAACGGGTTCACGACATTGACGTATTTGACGACGGCCATATGTCCATTGTCGCAGACGTTCACGCCAAACGCCACGGCGATACACGACACGCCACGGCACACGCGACACCACAGTGCTGTGCGACGCACCGTAGTCAGTAGCCTCGCTGCGTGGTTCGTAGGCGTTTGTTGCTCGCATTGTTCGTCGCAATCGCGGTCAAATCGTCCGCATATGGCGTGATGTTCACGATGCTCGACGACTACCGCGAGCAATTCGGCATCAGCGAGGGTGCCCTTGGTTTGGTCATCGCCATCGGGTTCTTCACGTCGTTTTTCGCCCAACTCACCATCGCCCCGCTCGCCGACCGCGGGATGTCACGACGGCTGATCTTCGTCGGTCTGACGCTCGCCATTCTCGGCAACTTCGCAATGGCCTTCGCCGATTCACTACCCGAACTTCTCGGGGCACGGTTCCTCTCGGGCATCGGTCTTGGTTGTGCCCTGCCGGCGATGCGTCGCGTCATCATCGTGAGCGACCGCAATCATCTCGGGCGAAACCTTGGTCGGGTGCTCTCGTGTGAAGTCGGCGGGTTCGCGGCCGGCCCGGTCATCTCTGCCGTCCTCGTTGAGCCCTTCGGCATCCCGGCTCCGTTCATCGTGATTGGTACAGCACTGTTGCTGGTCACTTTCGTGATCTTCTCGCTGCACATCCCCGAGGTGCCCGCTGAGGACCACCCCACCGAGCGCTTCGCGGTCGACTTGCTGCGCGACCGCGCGATTGCCGCCGGTGTGCTCATCGGCATCGCCGTGTTCTTCATGATCGGTGTGTTCGACTCGCTGTGGGCGTTGATGATGAACGACCTCGGTGCCCCGACATGGATGGCGAACACCGGCATCACATTGTTCGTGCTGCCGATGGTGTTCATGGCTCCGTACGGCGGGCGATTCGTGCAACGCGTCGGTCCGTTCCGTGCCGGCGGCGTCGGCATGCTCGTCGGTGCAGTGTGCATGGGGCTGTATGGCGCCATCGCCGCACCATGGCTGCTGATGACCGTGTTCCTCATTCATACGTTGAACGACGGCATGACGGTGACCGGTGCCGGCGTGGCGGTTGGAATGGTCGCCCCCACCGAGCGTCAAGCCGGTGCGCAAGGTCTGCTCGGTGGTGCCCAGACGCTGACCGGTGGAGTGTCGGCGTCGTTCGCCGGCTTGTCGTACGAGATTCTCGGTCGCACCGTCACCTTCGCCATCGCAGCGGTCGTCATCGCGTCGTTGATTACGGCATCGCGGCTGTTGGTCGGCGACCGTTGGGGCCTGCGCGGCAATCTGTCGGCTCCTGCTCCATCACCGGCCTGACATCATGGCGCGCCGCGACGGAGACGGCTTCGTGCGCTGCCGATGCGGACACTCACACTGGGGTCTGCACGGCGCAGCAGGTTTGCTCGTCGTGCGCACCGACATGGAGGAGCCGAGCGTGCTGTTGCAGTTGCGCGCCGAATGGACACACGGCGGTGGCACATGGGCATTGCCCGGTGGTGCACGCGACTCGCACGAAGACGTGATTGCCGCCGCGTTGCGCGAAGCCGAGGAGGAAGTCGGTGTTGATTCGTCACGTCTCGACGTGCGCAAGGTGTTTTCCGACGATCACGGCAACTGGCGCTACGACACCGTCATCGCTTTCGCACAGGACGATGCGGGCATCTACGCCGCCAACCACGAAACGTCGGGGTTCGACTGGGTGGCGCTCCACCTCGTGTCGTCGTACCAGTTGCATCCGGGCTTGGCCACCCATTGGATGACCATCGCCGAACTCGTGCGAAAGGAACTCGCCGTCTAGTTAGAGCGCGCGGGCGTAGAGCTCGTGCACGTCGCCACGCGTCGGATACTTCGGCGTGTTCAAGATGATGAGGTCGCGCAACGCATCCTGCGTGAGGTCGTTGATGTTGTCGCTCGTCGCACCCAACTCGCGCAACCGCTTGTTGGTGCCGACGGTCGCCGACAACTTCTCCACCGCCGCGATGCCCGCCTCCGGGTCGTGCTCCGACCCGAGTGCCTCACCGACGTCGGCGTAACGCTGTGCGACGACATCGCGGTTGAAGCGCATCACATGCGGCAACATCGTTGCCAACGTCTGGCCGTGCGCCTGATGCAACTGCCCTGAGATCGGGTGTCCGGTTGCATGCACGAGCCCGAGCAGCGGACCCGACGAGAATGCGCGACCGGCGAGGTGCGACGCAATCTGCATCTGCGCACGAGCCTCGAGGTCGCTGCCGTTCGCGACGGCCTTCGGCAACCACTGACCCGTGAGACGAATCGCGTGCAACGCGAGCGCGTCGGCATAGGGGTTCGAGCCGGCGGAGGTGTAGCACTCGATTGCGTGCGTGAGCACGTCCATGCCGCATGCCGCCGTGCCACGCGACGGCATCCCGACGGTGAGCGTGGGGTCGAGCAGGATCGCCACCGGCGCAACGCTCGGGTTGCTGAAGGTCAACTTGCGGTGCACCTTCGGGTTCGTGGTGGTGTCGGTGATGAGCCCACCACCGTTGGTTTCCGACGCCGTGCCCGACGTGGTGGGAATCGCAATCGTCGGCAAGCCGGGCTTCGCTGCTTGCGCCTTCGGGGCGAGCGTGCCGAAGTCGATGCGATCGTTGGCATCAAGGTTCGGCGCGAACGCAAGGTTCAGGTTGTCGAGCCCGTTCGGTGCGGCGAGCGCGATGTACTTGCCGCAGTCCATCACTGAACCGCCGCCGATGAACACCACGACCGTGCCGTCGACCCCGAATCGATTCAGGGCAGCGACACCCGCAGCGACGTTGACGTCGGTCGGGTTCGGCGACACTTGATCGAACACGAGCGTCTGTACGCCGGCCTTCTCCAAGTTCTCGACGATTGGGCTGACGATCCCGGCGCCGCGCACACCTTGATCGGTGACGATGAATGCCTTCTTGCCGCGTGCGAGCACGTATTGCGGAAGCGACGCTGCGACGCCCGGCCCCGACACCGTTTCAGAAAGTGTGGCGAGGTTGAACATTCGCTGGGCAGACACCACCGGGCCAGCCGTGCGCGCTGGCTTTTGTGCAACGCTGGCCCGTGCGGGGGCGCTCTTTGCCGCCGGTCGCTTGGCCGACTTCTTCTTGGCCGACTTCTTCAGCGACTTCTTTGCCTTCTTCTTCAGCGACTTCTTCGCTACTTTCTTCGACTTCTTCTTTTTCGCCATGTCCGTGTGGTCCTCCCAGAGTCGCGGGTGATTTCACCCGCCGCGGTCACGGTAGCAAAGGCCGAGCCAAACGGCTCAGGCGGGGCCGGAGAACTGCAATCCCTTGCGCTCGTACTCGGTGACGGGCACGACGTCGTCTTCGAATCGCGAGATTTCCGCGCGACCAACCACGTGCCAGTGCACTTCGTCGGGCCCGTCGGCGAGGCGCAAGGTTCGCTGTCCGGCGTACATGCGAGCAAGGGGTGTCCACTGCGAAATGCCGGTGCCACCGAAGACCTGGATCGCCTCGTCGATGATCTTGCATACACGCTCGGGCACCATCGCCTTGACGGCACTCACCCAGATGCGGGCTTCGGCGTTGCCCATCGTGTCCATCGCTTTTGCGCCGCGCAACACCATGAGTCGCATCGCTTCAATCTCGATGCGTGCCTTCGCAATCACCTCGGTGTTCTTACCGAGTCGGGCAATCGGCTTGCCGAATGCCTCGCGCGACAGCCCGCGGCGCACCATCAACTCGAGCGCGCGCTCGGCGGCACCGATCGAACGCATGCAGTGGTGGATGCGACCCGGCCCAAGTCGCACCTGTGATATCTCAAAACCGCGACCTTCGCCGAGAAGGATGTTGGAGTACGGCACACGCACGTTGTTGAAGCGCAGGTGCATATGACCGTGCGGCGCATCGTCTTCACCGAATACTTCCATCGAACCGAGAATCTCGACACCGGGCGTATCCATCGGCACCAAGATTTGTGAATGTCGCTGGTGCGGCGGCGCCTCGGGGCTGGTGAGCAACATGCAGATCATGATCTTGCAACGCGGGTCGCCGGCGCCGGAGATGTAGTACTTCTCGCCGTTGATCAACCACTCGTCGCCGTCGCGCTCGGCGCGACACGCGAGGTTCTTGGCATCCGACGATGCGACGTCTGGTTCGGTCATCGCATACGCCGAACGAATCTCACCGTTCAAGAGCGGCTTCAGCCAGCGCTCTTTTTGTTCGGGCGTGCCGACGCGCTCGAGCACTTCCATATTGCCGGTGTCGGGTGCGCTGCAGTTCATCACCTCCGAAGCAATTGGATTTTTTCCTAGTTCGACCGCGATGTAGGCGTAGTCAAGATTGGAGAGACCTTCGCCCGTTTCGGCGTTCGGCAGGAAGAAGTTCCACAATCCGGCCTTCTTTGCCTTGTTCTTCAGTTGCTCGAGCAATTCCAGTTGCCCGACGCCGTAACCCCAACGATCAGCGCGACCTTCGCCCAACTCGAAGTACTCACGCGTCACCGGCTCGATCTCGTCGGCGATGAACTTCTTCACCTTCTCATACAGCGGCACTGCCTTGGCCGACATCGCGAGATTCATGGCGTCGTCAGTGGCGACGCCGGAGTACATGCCGTTTCTCACCATGCATTCACGCTAACCGTCACGCGGCTGACGGCACCCTACGCAAGAGCGCAGAACGAGCGCCTATCTGCCGAGGCGAGTACTAGACGCGACGACTAGCCGATCGTCCAGGTGCCGTTGCTGCGCAGCAGGGCCGCCAAGTCGCCGGGGCCCTTGCGTTCTGACGCCTGCACGAGTTGAGCCGCGACGAGGTGACCGTAGTCATCACGCTTCACATCGCGGAACACCCCGAACGGGGTTGCCTGGTGTTCATCGTGCGTGATGCGCGCCAATGCAAACGCGAGCGCCGGGTCGGCACGATGCGCATCATGCACCAGCAAATCGTCGGGTGAAACATCCGCCACTTCAACGATGCGTAGTTGTCCGTCGCCACCCATGACCACGCCCTTGTGGCCATCAGCACCGAAACGAATTGGTTCACCATGTTTCAGGTCGATCATCATCTCTCCGCGAACCTGCTTGCCGATGATGTCCTCGAATGCTCCGTCGTTGAACACGTTGCAGTTCTGGAATATCTCCACGAACGAAGCCCCGCGGTGTTCGTAGGCGGCGCGCAGGACACCCATCATGTGCTTGCGATCGAGGTCGTGGGTGCGCGCGACGAACGTCGCTTCGCTGCCGATCACGAGGCTGAGTGGATTGAACGGGTGGTCGACCGAACCGAACGGCGTGCTCTTGGTTACCTTACCGACCTCCGAAGTGGGCGAATACTGACCCTTCGTCAATCCATAGATGCGATTGTTGAACAACAGGATTTTCAGGTTGACATTGCGTCGCAGCGCGTGGATGAGGTGGTTGCCACCGATCGACAATGCGTCGCCGTCACCCGTTACCACCCACACGTCGAGGTCGGGGCGCGCCACCGCCACGCCCGTCGCAATCGCCGGCGCCCGGCCATGAATGCTGTGCATGCCGTAGGTGTTCATGTAGTACGGAAAACGACTCGAACAGCCGATGCCCGAGACGAACACCGTTCGCTCCGGCACCACGCCAAGTTCGGGCATCAGTTGTTGCACGGCCTGCAGCACGCCGTAGTCGCCGCAGCCCGGACACCAACGCACCTCCTGGTCGCTCATCCAATCTTTTTTCGTGGTGACGCGCACGGCAGTTTCGCTCACGAGAACTCCTTTTCGATTTCGTTCACGAGCTCGGCACTCATGAACGGTCGCCCTTGAATCTTGGAGACGGAGCGGGCATCGATGAGATAGTTGGCGCGCACGATCCGACACAATTGTCCGCCGTTGAGTTCCGGCACGATCACGCGCGAGAACCCGCGAAGCAAATCGCCGAGATTCGCCGGAAACGGATTCAGGTGCGTGAGGTGAATCCACGCCACTTTCTTGCCGCTTTCGCGCACGAGTTCGACTGCCGACGAGATTGCGCCCCAGGTCGAGCCCCAACCAAGCACGCACACGTGCGCATCGGCGTCGCCGACCACCTCGGCGAGCGGGATGTCGCGGGCGATGCCGTCGATCTTGGCTTGGCGCAGTCGCACCATCTTTTCGTGGTTCGCCGGCGTGTAGTCGATGTTGCCGGTGCCGTCTTCCTTCTCGATGCCACCGATGCGGTGCATCAACAGAGGAGTGCCAGGGATTGCCCACGGTCGGGCGAGTGTCTCCGGGTCGCGCAAATACGGCCAGAACTCCGGCGTACCGTCGGGTGCGGTGTGATTGGGTTCGGTGGCGAACGACGTGGAGATGTCGGGCAGCGTTGCCACGTCGGGCAGATTCCACGGTTCACTGCCGTTCGCGAGATATCCGTCCGACAACAAGATCACCGGCGTGCGGTACTTCAGGGCGATACGCGATGCCTCAATCACCGCATCAAAGCAGTGCGACGGACGATAAGCCGCCACAATCGGCAGCGGTGCTTCACTGTGTCGACCGTACATCGCAAGGTTGAGGTCGGCCGCCTCGGTCTTGGTGGGCAGTCCCGTTGATGGTCCACCTCGTTGAATATCGACCAGCACCAACGGCAACTCAAGTGAAACCGCAAGACTCATCGTCTCGCTCTTCAGCGCGACGCCTGGCCCACTCGTGGTGGTGTAGCCGAGGTGTCCGGCGAAAGCGGCGCCGAGCGCCATGCCCGCTGCCGCAATCTCGTCCTCGGCCTGCACCGTGCGCACACCGAAGTGCTTGTGTTTGGAGAGTTCGTGCAGCACGTCACTCGCCGGTGTAATCGGATAACTGCCGAGCAACACCGGCAACTTTGACAACTGCCCCGCCGCCACGATGCCCCACGCCAACGCAGTGTTGCCCGACACGTTGGTGTATTCACCAGCGGGCAACTTCGCCGGCCGCACCTCGTAGGGATGATCGAACAGCTCCGTCGTTTCGCCGAAGTTGTAGCCCGCCCGGAAGGCGGCGAGGTTGCTGTCTTTGACGAGATCCTTGAATCGTTTCTCGATCCATGCGATGGTCGGCTCGGTCGGTCGCGTGTACAGCCACGAGATGAGGCCGAGTGCGAAGAAGTTCTTCGAGCGTTCGGCATCGCGCGCCTTGACGCCGAGTGGTTCGGTTACGCGTTGCGTAAGTGTCGTCATCGGAATTTCCACGACGCGATAGTTGCGCAACGAGCCGTCGGTGAGTGGATTCGCCTCGTACTCCGCCTTTTCGAGGTCGCGAGCCTCGAAGTTGTCGCTGTTCACGATGACGAGACCCCCGGGGATCAGCAAGTGGACATCGGCCTTCAACGCGGCCGGGTTCATCGCGATGAGCACGTTGGGTGCGTCACCTGGCGTCGTGATGTCGTGATCAGAAATGTGAATCTGAAAACTCGATACACCGTTCACCGTGCCGGCTGGTGCGCGAATCTCGGCTGGATAATCGGGAAAAGTGGAGAGGTCGTTACCAAACAGAGCGCTCACCGACGTGAAACGGTCGCCGGTCACCTGCATGCCGTCACCAGAGTCGCCGGCGAAACGCACCACGACGTACGAGACGGCTTCGGTCTCACCCTTGGCTTGTGGGCTCGTTATGGTCACACGTTCTCCCTCATTGCACCTGCGACAGCGGCGCGCCGTGAGGAGCGGTGCGCCGTTGCACACGCAATACCAAATTGCAGATTAGTACGCGACGAACGACTCCGCTACTTCGTGAACGGCTGCACGCAATGCGTCGGGCAACTTCTCACGGGCACGGGCCGACACTTCCGCCAGCAACTCCGTCGCAGGCGAGAGTCGCTCCATGTGCGGGGCCGGCTGGGCCGACGTGGTCAACACCGCATGTAAGAGGAATGGGAGGCGGTCACGCCCCACCGCCCGCAATACAGCGATCGGCCCCCCACTCACGCGTGCGGCATCGAAACACTCGATGCGGAAACCGTCGTCAGACAACACGTTCACGATGACCCAGCCGTCGTCGCCGCCGGCACGCCCACCTGATCGTTGCACGAAGGTGGGTGACGACGGCATGTCACCGAGCGATGGAAAGTGATACTCGCTGTGCACGCCGAGTGAACCGCGCTGCAGTGTCACGAGTCGCGCCGTCGACTCGGGCGCACCAAGGTTCTTTCGTTCGACGCGATTGCCGTAGCACTGCGCCACGCGTTCGGCGATCATCTGCGGTCGCCGACCTTGCGTCACGAGGTGGTGCTTGTCGGGGTTGGTCAAACCGTCCACCGACCAATCCATCGCCGACAACTGCAGGTTCCACATCTCGCCGTCGTTGAATCGCGCGGTTACTTGCGCGGCAATCACGTCATTAGGCGATGTGGTGTCCACGTCGAAGTGCAGTTCGCTCACCGACTGCGATGCCATTCCCATGTTGTAGAAGCCGACGTGACGCGGATTGATCGGCCGACCGTTCACGTCCACATCGTCACGCTCGAGCCGGTAGCCGAGGTCGGTGCGATCCATGTGTTCGGCGAGAATGTCGATGCCGTTCGTGTCATCCCACCGTGCGAAGTAGTGACCGGTGGTCGGACCGAAGGCGCCGCGCCGCCACTCCACCGCGCTGCCGGCGGGCGTGCGCTCGAGCGACTCCTTGCGCACGAAGTACACCGACACGCTGTCGTCGATCGTCACGGTGCGCGGTTTGCCGAACACTTCATCGATGTCGAGTTTGAAGTTGCCGGAATCCGAGAGCACCAACCAGTCGCGCGTCTGCGATACGGAGTGCATCGAGCCGTGCACCACCGCACCTGTCAGCGGCCACGTTGTGACGTCATTCGACGCACCATCCCAACGCACGACGATGGGTTGCTGACCGCCGCCCGCAGGCACGAGTTTCACCGACCAGATGCAGTTGCGCTCCGGGTCGACCACGGGGTGGGCGGTGGAGAAAATCTGCGGCAGCAATTTGCGCTGCCCCATCGAGTCGCCGCCCCAACTCGCCGCGCTGCCGACTTCACCAAGGAACGCAAGACTGACAGGGTCGAATTCGACGGGGCGGCCAACGTCCCATGTGGCGAACATCCGGCCGTTCATCGCCAGCGGTGCGGTGTTGGCCATGTTCGCGTGACCGAACGGCGACTCAAGCCCGAACCTTCCACCGCGGAACGCCTCGCTCACTCGGTCGTGCAGACGCTTCACCGGTGTGTCGAGCACTCTCGTGCGCACGGCGAATTTGTCGATGTCGGCGCCGTGCATTCCGGGTTGCAGCGAGATGCGCACGATGGCCCCAAAGCCGAACAGTTGATAGTCGAGGCGCTGATCGATCTGCGGTGCGCTGAGAAACACTTCACCCGTGAGTTCGCGCGGCCATGTTCCGGTGACGAGTGATAGATCGAAGTCGTGCAGCGGTGCCGTGAGCAGGCTGTCGGGCAACGGCATCGGGCCCTACCTCTGTCGTTGGCGGTGCTGCCGCATCATGATGCCTTACGCTAAGCCGCCGAGTGGCATCACAAGACTTCACGGCGAAACTGAGGCCCGCATGATCGACCCGAAACTGAAGCGAGCACTCGGGCAAGCAGTGAAGGGCGTGCAGGTCGTGGCTGCCACGCACGATGGCGTGACCCGCGCCTACACCTCGCACTGGGTGACGCAGGTGTCGTTCGAAGAGCCGATCATCATGGCGAGTGTTTCCCCCAAGCACGACACGTATCCGCTCATGAAGGCAAGCGGCGAATTCACGGTGTCGTTCCTCGCTGGCGATCAGGTGCATATCGGGCAGTACTTTTCTTATCCCGGCCGCAAGTTTCACTACATCGCACCCGAGTATCTGACCGTTGTCGATGGTCGGACTGTCGTACCCGATTGTCTGGCGTGGGTGCATGCGCGGATTTTTCAGACGATGCCGATGCGCGACCACGAGTTGATGTTTGCCGACATCGTGGAGTACGGCTACGGGCGTTTGCGTGAAGCACCACTCGTGTATTCGTCGCGGCATGGTTGGCGAATCGCCAACGACAAGGCGCGCGCGCCGGGCGAGAGCCCACGCGATGCACTGTTGGCACGGCTCGCTGCCGCCGGCTTTGACGCCGTCGCTGACGAAAGTACCGACGACGAATGATGCTGCGTAGTCTCGTCGCATGACCACGCCGTTCGACCTCGCCGCCGAAGCCGCCGCGTTTCTTCGCGCGCGTTTCAATGGCGCACACGACATGGTCGCGGTACTCGGCTCGGGCTGGGCCGACGCAATCGGCATGCTCGGCGCCGGCGACCATTGTCCGATCGGTGACGTGCCCGGTTTCAAGAAGCCATCGGCACTAGGTCACGGTGGCGAAGCAGTGTCTCTTACTGTTGGCACATCACGCGTGCTCGTGCTCACGGGTCGAACGCATCTATATGAAGGTCACGGCGTAGCACCGGTGGCACACGGCGTTCGCACAGCAGCAGCTCTTGGTTGTCGCATCGCCGTGCTCACGAATGGCGCCGGTGTGTTGCGCGAAGACTGGACCATCGGCGAGCCGGTGATGATCAGTGATCACATCAACCTGACCGGCCACTCCCCGCTCACTGGTGACAACCCACCGGCACCATTCGCCGGGCGCTTCGTCGATTTGACCGACGCGTACAGCAAACGCCTGCGAGCGATCGCGCGCTCGGCCGTGCCGATGAACGAAGGCGTGTATCTCGGTTTGCACGGGCCGCACTACGAAACGCCGGCGGAGATTCGCGCCGCACGCAGTTGGGGCGCCGACTTGGTCGGCATGTCGACGGTGCTCGACGTGATTGCAGCCCGACATGTTGGGCTCGAAGTGCTCGGCTTATCTCTACCGACGAATCTTGCAGCAGGTATTTCGCCGACACCGCTGTCTGGCGAAGAAGTCATCGCGGTGGGCAAGCGCGCGTCTGCGCGCGCTGGTGCAGTGTTGCGCGAAGTCTTGCGCGCAATCGACGCTGTGGGCTGACGCGCCCGTCGCCGGCTCAATCGTGCCCGTCGCGGCGAACTAGCTCGGCATCCCCGCCAAAATCTCGCGCGTCGCCGACGCACCGATGCGCGTCGCACCTGCCGCAATCATCGCCAAGGCTGCGTCGGTCGTGCGGATGCCGCCGCTCGCTTTCACGCCGATGTCCGCCCCCACCGTCTCGCGCATGATCGAGACTGCACGCTCGGTGGCGCCGCCCGCCTTGTGAAACCCGGTGCTCGTCTTCAAAAAGTCGGCACCACCGACAACTGCGGCCTTGCACGTGGCCCGCAACTCGTCATCGCTGAGCGCGGCCGACTCGCAGATCACCTTCACCACAACACCACGCCGAGCGGCATCCACTGCGCTTCGCACTCCACGCACTTCGGCTTCGATGTCGCTCCATCGCACATCACGCACCAACCCGAGGTTCACCACCATGTCGACTTCGTCGGCGCCGCATTCCACCGCGAGTACGGCTTCTCTTGCCTTCGTCACAGTCGTATGGGCACCCGACGGAAAGCCCACCACGGTGCACAGTTTGACCGTTGTATCTCGCCCGGCTACTTGCGCGAGCGTGCCGCTCGGCAACGGCAACCACGACGGCGAGATGCACACCGCTGCCACGTTCCACGCCATGGCATCACGGCACAACGTGAATACTTCATCTTGAGTCGCTTCCGGCGCCAACAATGTGTGGTCGATGTAGCGCGCCAACTCGGCTGCGGTGCGCGGCAATGTCACGAGAATGAGAGCCCGGCGAACTCGCCGGTCAGCCGCCATGCATCGAGAAACTCGAAAAAGGCAACGGGTCCGCCCGGATGTCCGCTGCCGTTGAACATGTCGCTCTCAGAAATCGGCTGACCCTCGTTGTTGTAGTAGCCGGGCGTGCAGTCGGGGTTACCGCGCAACCCACGTTGATTGCTGGTGATGAACGTGAGCCACTCTTGCTCGGCTGTTTGCGTCGGCTCGACACGGGTCGCCCCGACCGAGTCGGCGTGGCGAACCACATCGGCAATCGCCAACCCGTTCTCCACGTAATTTTGCGGCACATTGGCGATCTGATTCGCCCCTTGTGCGAATCCGATCACGAACATGTTGGGGAAGCCGTGCACATGAATACCGTGCAGACTGCGCATTCCGCGACCCCAGTACTCCGACAGTGCCACGCCGTTGCTGCCGACGACATCGAAGCCGCTGCGTCGCGTATAACTCGTGCCTACCTCGAACCCTGACGCAATCACCAAACAATCCACTGGATAATGCACGCCAGCCACCCACACACCGGTCTCGTCGATGCGCTCGACACCTTTACCGTCGGTATCCACCAGGTGCGTGTTCGGGTTGTTGAACGCCTGCAGGTATTCGTCGTGGAAGCACGGCCGCTTGCAGAGTTGCCGGTACCACGGCTTCAGTGCTTCGGCGATGCGCGAGTCGCGCACGATCGTGTCGACTCTCGCCCGTACTTCGTTCATCTTTTCGTCGTCGGAGTCTTCGTATGCGCGCAACAACGTGGCGGGCCCGATCTCGGCTCCGTCTTTCACCAACTGCGCCATACGGTCACGGATGCGAATCGAGATATCGGTCCAACCGTCCTTCACGAAGTCATCGTCGGCAAACCCAAGCGTCTGCAACACGGTGAAGTTGGTCATCCACTTGCGCTGCCAACCCGACTCCAAACCGGCGAACCACCGCGGGTCGATCGGCTGGTTGTTGCGCACATCGATCGACGATGGTGTGCGTTGGAAAACGAAGAGTTCGCCCGCCGAACGGGACAGATGTGGGATGCACTGCACGGCAGTGGCCCCGGTGCCAATAATGCCGACTCGCTTGTCGGCAAGCCCCGTCATCTGTGCTCCCGTCGGGTCGCCGCCGGTGTAGGCGTAATCCCAACGGCTCGTATGAAACGCGTGTCCGCCAAACGAGTGGATGCCCGGGATGCCCGGAAGTTTCGGACGATGCAACGGCCCGGTGCTGGTGCACA
>VGBY01000010.1 GCA_016870295.1 Actinomycetota bacterium | reverse complement strand
CCGATCACCGTCACGCTCAATGAGGGTGGCAACTAAGCACGACGATGACTGCGGCACTCGCTGCCGCATGAATCGACAGGAGGGTGCGGGTCGCGAAAGCGGCCCGCACCCTTCGCTTTTGTGGTGATGCCCTAGTTGGTGACGCCCATCCGGAGCGGTTTACGAAGTGAAGTGAAATATCTCCGCGAGTTGCTCAACACCGTCTGCAATGGATGGTGCAGGACGCGCAAAGTAGCGGTCGGCGTCGACCGAGACGACACGCCACGACGGATCGAAGTCATGTTGGATCGCTTGAGACTCCGCTTCGGCACGCCTTTGATCAAAGCCACATGGACCAAGTATCACTATCTCGGGCTGTGCTTGTCGCACAGTCGCCCAAGAAATGGCGCGAGATGGGACACCTGCGATACCCAGCACCTCTTGGCCTCCAGCAGCTTCGATCATTTCGGGAATCCAGTGTCCGCTTGCGAATGGGGGCGACAGCCACTCGGCGAAGAAAACTTTCGGCCTGCGCCTGCCAGCGACTCTCGCACGTATGATTTCGATGCGTCGCAACATTTCATGAACTACCCGGTATCCCTCGGTGGGGCGGTCGAGGGCATCGGCAAGTTGATGCACTGACTCCGCCACCCCTCGAATATCTTTCGGGTCGAGAGAAACAACACGGGCTCCGACGTCACAGACTTCACCACTTGATACGGCACATACCCGGCAGAGGTCTTGGGTGATGATGATGTCAGGGACAAGTGAGTGCAGGAGCTGCTCATCGATGAGGTACAACTGTTGGCCAGATGCAACCGCTGCCCGAACCTGAGAGTCGATGTCGAGCCCATCAACCTCAGCAGATCGAATGCGCGCAATGGAAACAACGGGTACGTTGGCGATTTCTGCGGGATGATTGCACTCCTCTGAACGTCCGACAAGTGAGTCGGTCAAACCGAGAAGGTGGACGATTTCCGTTGCGCTGGGTAGGAGCGAAACGATTCTCACCCGACGTAGTGCTTGTCGGCGATATTCAACGCTTCGTCGAGAATCGCGATACCAGCGCGGAGGTCGGCTTCGCTCGTTGTGCACGGCGGCACCACGTGAATGCGGTTGAAGTGCGTGAACGGCCAGAGACCCTGCTGCTTGCAGAATGCGACGATCTCGGCCATCGGCTTGGCGTCTGCGCCCGCGGCATTGAACGGCACGTAGGGCTGGCGCGTCTCGCGGTCCTTCACGAGTTCAATCGCCCAGAACATGCCGAGGCCGCGCACATCACCCACTGATGGGTGCTTGTCCTTCAGACGATCGAGTTCGGGGGCAATCACGTTCTCGGCCATCTTGCGCACGTGCTCGAGCACCTTCTCTTCTTTGAAGATGTTGATCGATGCCACGGCAGCCGCACAGGCAAGTGGGTGGCCCATGTAGGTCAGGCCGCCAGGGTAGACGCGTTCCTTGAACGTGTCGGCGATTTTCTGGCTGATCACCACACCGCCGAGCGGCACATAACCAGAGTTAACACCCTTGGCAAAGCAGATGAGGTCGGGTGTGACGTGCCACTTGTTGACGGCAAACCACTCGCCACAGCGGCCGAAGCCGGCCATTACTTCGTCGCACATCATGACGATGCCGTACCTGGTGCAGAGGTCGCGCACACCCTGCAGGTAACCCTCGGGCGGCACCAAGATGCCGTTCGTGCCGACGACGGTCTCGAGACCGATCATCGCCACGGTGTGCGGGCCTTCGACCATCAGCACGTCTTCGAGGTGCTGTAGTGCGCGCTCGCACTCCTCTTTCTCGTTCGACGAATGGAAGGCGGAGCGGTACGGGTACGGGCCCCAGAACTTCACGGCACCTGAAGCGCCGATTTCGTTCGGCCAGCGGCGCGGGTCGCCGGTGAGGGCGATGGCACCCGAGGTTGACCCGTGATACGAGCGATACATCGTGAGAATCTTGTGTCGGCCGGTGTGCAACTTAGCGAGACGAACCGCATTCTCCGCTGCTTCGGCACCACCATTGGTGAAAAACACCATGTTGAGATCGCCCGGTGCGACTTCCGTAATCAGCCGGGCTGCCTCGGAACGCATCTCGTTGGCGTGAAACGGGGCGATCGTGCACATCTTTGCCGCGTAGTCCTGAATTGCCTTGACGAGTTTCGGGTGTTGGTGGCCGATGTTGACGTTGACGAGCTGGCTGGAGAAGTCGAGGAACTTCTTGCCGTTGGAATCCCAGAAGTACGAACCCTCAGCCTTGACGACGTCAACTGGGTCGATCAGCCCCTGTGCCGACCACGAGTGAAACACGTGCTTGCGGTCGTCCAGATATGCCTTCGTCTGCTCGTTTGCCATGCGCAGAGCCTACCCCTGGGCTCTCGTCACGGATGCAGGCCGCGCAGTTGATGTGCGTCAGCGAGCGCCTTCACGCCGAGCACCGATGCAGCAGCACGATAGGTGAGGCCGTTCTCTTGCGAGAACGTGTGCAAGCGCTTGAAAACTGCCCGCATCGTGTTGACCACCGACGCATTGACCTCGTCTTCGTCCCACTGCAAGTGGGCATAGTTCTGGCATTGCTCCAGGTAGGAGCACGTCACACCACCAGCGTTGGCATAGATGTCGGGCACCACGATGACGCCACGATCGTTGAGCAACTCGTCGGCGGCGGGTGTCAGCGGTCCGTTCGCTCCCTCGATGATGTACTTCGCAGCCAGCGCAGTGGCTTCGTCCTTGTCGATCGCGCCGCCCAGCGCACACGGCATGGCGATATCGGACGGTAGTGAGAACACCTTGGTGGAATTCTGCACACCTCGCGCAACCACCTCGCCGATGCCGGCGTCCACCACACTCGTCGCACCACTCTGGGTTGCGCGTACGAGTGCCTGTACATCAAGACCCTTTTCGCTGGCGATTACTCCGCCCACATCGGAGACCCCGACGATCTTGGCGCCCCAACCAGCCGCCAAACGAGCCGCCCACATACCGACGTTGCCAAAGCCTTGAATCACGATGCGCTTACCCTCCAGCGATGTGCCGTTGGCTTGGCACACGAGTGACGCCGCCTCGACCACACCGCGGCCCGTTGCCGAGTCGCGCCCGAGCGAACCGCCGAGCGCGAGCGGCTTGCCGGTAACCACACCCGGCACTGCGTGACCGATGCCGATGGAGTACTGATCCATCACCCACGCCATTACCTGGGCGTTGGTTCCCACGTCTGGCGCAGGAACATCTTTGTCAGGTCCGAGAAAGGCGAAGATCTCCGAAACGTACCGGCGTGTCACACGCTCAAGTTCGTGCTCACTCAGCAGCTTCGGGTCGACGGCCACGCCGCCCTTGGCTCCACCTAGCGGAAGATTCATCAGCGCAGTCTTGAGCGACATCGCCACGGCGAGCGACACGGTCTCGTCGCGGTTCACCGATGGGTGGTAGCGAATTCCGCCCTTGGCCGGGCCACGGGTGATGTTGTGCTGCACGCGCCAGCCGGTGAAGCGCACGCGGGTGCCGTCGTCACGCCTGATTGGTATCGACACCTCGAGGACGCGTCGCGGGGCGATGAGCGTTTCGATGACCCCGTCTTCAAGCTTCAGCCAGCGACCGGCCTCGCGCATACGGTATTCGATTGACTCGAGTGACTTGTCGGGTGCGTGGTCGTGTGTGGTCATTCGTGGAAGTCGACGACGCCGTTGTCGTCTTGACGAAATGTTAGGGCATCCAAAGAAAACATTGCGGAAACACATTCCTCACAGGCGAGAAACCTGGGGCATCTACCTTCTCATCCAGCGAAGCCAACGTCGTCTCCGCGCACTAAGCACATCGTCCCGTTTTTACGGGCGAACTACAAGGAGGATACGTTGAAATCACTTACTCGATTCACTGGGCGGGTTGTAGCCCTTGGTGGAGTTTTCGCCACAGCAATACCAGCGGTGGCTCGCGCAGCAGAGGACGCGCCGCCGAGCCTGGAAGATTTGCAGTCGCTCGTACCAGGCCTGCAGGTCACGCTCGACAACGTGTTCATTCTCGTTGCGACCGCACTAGTCATCTTCATGCACGCAGGATTCGTGCTCGTGGAAGCGGGGCTCACCCGCGCCAAGAATGCCGGCAACATCGTGATGAAGAACTTCGTCAATGTCGCAATCGGCATCGTTGCCTTCTACCTCGTCGGTTACGCAATCGCCTTCGGCGGCGTATTTGACGGGCTCGGGGCGTACATCGGTGGCGGCGGCTGGCTGATTGGTGACGGTGCGTTTGCCTATGGCAATCTCACACCGTTCACCTTCTTCATTTTCCAAGCGGCCTTCGCGGCGACTGCTGCGACGATCGTGTCGGGGGCCATGGCCGAGCGCACGAAGTTCATCGGATATGTGACGTATGCGGTGGTAATGACCGCCGTGATCTATCCGATCGTCGTCCGCTGGCAGTGGGGTGGTGGCTGGCTCTATCAGCTGTCGACACCGTTCCATGACTTTGCCGGGTCGACCATCGTGCACATGACTGGTGGCGTTGCTGCCTTCGCTGCCGCCCGCGCTCTCGGACCGCGTATCGGTCGCTACGGTGCCGACGGTAAGCCACGGGCCATTCCCGGCCACTCGATTCCGTTCGCAATCATCGGCTGTCTGATTCTCTTCGTTGGCTGGTTCGGGTTCAACGGAGGGTCGTGGCTCGGTGCCGACCCGATCGTCGGTCGCATCGCCACCACCACGATGATTGCTGCGGGCGCCGGTGCCGTCGTCGCTGCACTGCTCACCAAGCTGCAGAGCGGTAAGACCGATGTTGCAATGACCGGCAACGGTCTTCTCGCCGGATTGGTCGGTATCACCGCAGGTTGCTTCGCCGTCACCACGGTGGGCTCGCTCATCATCGGTGCCGTAAGCGGAGTACTCGTGGTGTACGCAGTCGCCTTCTTCGACAAGATCAAGGTCGACGATCCGGTTGGCGCCATCTCCGTGCACGGTGTGTGCGGTGTATTCGGCACCATCGCAGTCGGTCTGTTCTCCAACGAGGAAGTTGAGGGAGTCGTTGCCAAGGGATTGTTCTACGGCGGCGGCACCGACCAGTTGGTGTCACAAATCATCGGCGTGGTGGCGGTTGCTGCATTCGTGCTGGTCGCCTCGGTGATCCTGTTCGCAGTCATCAAGGCGACCGTGGGTCTGCGAGTATCAGAGCAGGAAGAGCGCGAAGGTCTCGATGTGCACGAGCACGGTTCACCGGGCTACGGCAGTGATCGAGCGCTGGCTTAGTCGGTAACCCACGAGAACAACCAAGGAGCACAACATGAAACTCATTACCGCAATCATCAAGCCGTTCAAACTGGATGACGTGAAGGACGCCCTCAAGGCGGCCAACGTCACGGGCATCACCGTCACCGAAGTGCGCGGGTTCGGCCGTCAAGGCGGACACGTCGAGACATATCGCGGCGCCGAATACAAGGTGGATCTCATCCCGAAGGTGCGACTCGAGTTGGTCGTCGAGGACACGGTCGCTGACCGCGTCGTCGAAGTGATCGTCAAGAGCGCCGGTACGGGCAAGATTGGCGACGGCAAAGTGTGGATCACCGACGTGTCACGCGTCGTGCGCATCCGCACCGGGGAAGAAGGTCGCGACGCGATTTAGCGTTGCGACCCGGTGTTGCGTCGCGACGCGATTTAGCGTTGCGACCCGGTGTTGCGTCGCGACGCGATTTAACGCTTCTGGCGACGCTCGCGACGGGCTGCCCGCTTGGCCTCTTGGTCGATGGCGGTCGGGCGTGATGGCACGGCGGTGTTCGACGCAGGAATCTTGAAGCGCTCGTCTTCGTTCACCAGCCGCTTGAAACCGCCGAGTGCCACGGAGTATTGCACGGCCATCAGCCGTACGGCATCCAGACCGAATTTCTCGATCGCCGTAGGGATCAACGACTGCAGATCGTCGAACGATGGATCGTCGCTCGCTTCACCGAGCGTGTCGACGAAGTATCCGGTGCACGGTTCGCTGAGCAGCACACCGGCATCGATCACCGACTTGCGGGCGACCATCCCTTTGCGGATGCTGTCGGCCAGCGTCGCGGAATCGTCATAGGCCCCACGACGTAACCCGACGGCGCGCGCGAACGGGTCACGCAACGAATCGGGGAGGGCGACCGCCAGCGCGGTGAGCGACTCGTCGCTCACCGTGGCGAACACGGCCAGATAGCGCCGTTCAACGATGATTTGGTCACGCGCCAGATTCAAGGGCATGAACGGCTCACCTCATCTCAGATGAAAAGTGCAAACGGGGTCGCGCCCCGCGTCGGATCAACCGATGACTTTTACGTTGTGCGCTTCAACACCCTTGCGGCCCTGACCGAGTTCGAACTCGACCTGTTGGCCCGCGAGAAGGGTGCGGCGCCCGGTGCCTTCGATGTTGGAGAAGTGCACGAAGACATCCTGCTCGCCATCGCGAGAGATGAATCCGAAACCCTTCTCGTCATTGAAGAACTTGACGGTACCGGTTGGCATGATTACTCATTTCTTTGCTTGTCGTGACCCACCGAATGGTGCGTCAAACAAACACACTACCGAGCCGATTGCGAATTAGCGAGGCGAGCCCCAGAAAAGTTTCGGGCTCGGTTTCGGCTCGCTCGTGTGTGGGGTGGGAGTGACCATTACTTCTTTACGACGGCGTGCAGCTCGCGGATGCGCATCGCATGTGTGGCCCCAAGCCGCACATCAGGCAGTCGACCCGAGACACCGACGTTCGTGCGCCAGGTGATCTTCCACACGGTGTCGAGGCGTGCGCGGTAGATGCCGTCGTTGCGCACGCTGGACGGCACGGGGTATTCGTACTGACACTCAGAGTGGATGAACTTTGGCAAGAGCGACGTCCACGGTGTGCCGGGCCCGTCGCATTCGACGGTCTCACCGATGCCATCACCCGGGGAGAACTCGAGTGACTCCGGTGTAGCCGTCGTCGTCACGGCGAGCACGCCATTCGGGGTGGGTACAAAGGCGGTGACGGATACCGGCCGCCACAACAGCGGGTTGACCCAGAACCATGTCGGGGTCTTCACCACACCACGATGGGGGACCGGCGAGAAGTTCTCCGTCAGCATCGGGATGAGTTCACGCACCACGCTGCGTGTCGACTCTGCGACTTCTTCGGTGGTGATCTCTGGTAGCCAAGCGAATTGCTCGGTACCGTCGCGCGCACAAACGTAGAGCGACCAGGTGATGCCTTGCCACTGGCGCATGACCACGGATGGACTCACACCTTGTTCGTGAATCGTGATGGGCCGCACCCATTCGCAGCGGTCGTATGACTCGATGGAACTGTACGAGACACCTGCATAGATATGGTCACCGTCGACGCCGGCTTCCGCGGCATGTGCACTGGAAGAGTCGACGACGGCCGCCAGCAGACAACTCGCAACGATGAAACTGATGTGCGACGCGAGCCGAGTAAAGGTGGTCATGGCGTGCAGAACCGCGCGACGGGCGAGCGTCGGTCGATGCGCCGCGACCAGAGGCTCCACGACTCGTCGACGCGGGCGAGCGTCCACTCGACGCGACGAGTCCAGATGGTGGTGTCGAAGATGATGTCGCCGATTTCGGTGTCGGCCATGCTCGAGTCGAAGAAGATTCTTGTGTCGTACTCGCAGGTCACGAGGCGGGCTCGATCGGGTGTGGTGAGCGCGAGCGACTCGATTGCCCACTGCAGGCGACCCTCGTCGGGCTTCGTGCGCATCTTTTCGGTGGTGTAAAACGCGAGTGACTCGGTGAGTCGTTGGCGTTCGGGGGAATCAACGGCAGTCAGACCCGCAACATCGCAACGCGCTGGGCGGTGAAAGCAGTTCGTCCAGCCGTTGATCAGGCGGGAGAACGCCGACTCCACACCGTCGGCGTTTGCAGGCTCGGTAGGCACCGAAGTAGCGGGCTCAGAGGGTACGGCGGTGGCGGAGTCAGACGGCGCATCGATCGTGTCGTCGCCAAGTGAGTTCTCGTCTGCGGTGCGTTCGTCGCCGAACGACAGCTCTCCCGGGGTGCTCTGTTCTGCCTCGCCGAAACTCAGCGATGGCGGTGCAACGCATGCAGTGAGCGAGGCAACGAGCACGATGGCAAACGCGCCGCGCCGAATGAAGAGAGACATGAGTGGCTCCTTGTCGGGTGAGTCGGATGTTGTCCGGTGCTGCTCGGCACCGACTTGGAACCAAACATCACTTTGTCAGGTGTGTGCACCAATGTGCGTAATCGTGCGTGGATATTCGGTAGGTAGCATTCATAAATCCCAAAAATGACCGAACACCCCGATCTACCCGCCGAACAAGCGCACATTGATCGCGCTTACCTGAGCCTGGCGTCGGCGCGCGAACAGGCGCTCGGCATCCGCAAACTGACGACGGGGCAGACGGGCGGCACCTTCCAGGAGCGCTACGAGCGCAACTATTTCGACGAGAAGTTGGTGCAGATGTTGAACGACCTCGACATTGGCGACGCCGCGCTCGTCTTTGGCCGTATCGATCGCACCCCCGACGGTGGCGGTAATCCGGAGGCGTTCCACATCGGGCGCTTGGCGGTGCCCGACCAAGACAACAACCAATTGGTGATCGACTGGCGGGCGCCGATTGCCGAGCCGTTCTATCGCGCCACGGGTCGTGACACGATGCAACTGGTGCGCCGCCGCCACTTCATGATGGAAGGTCGCAAACTGACGGCGATCGAAGACGAACTCTTCGGCGCAGGCCACCTCGGCATCGGCAAGGATGACGGTCTCGACCAGCCGCAACTGCGCGGGCAGAGCACGCTGCTGGCCACCTTGCGCAAGGGTCGCAGCGGACAACTCGGTGACATCGTCGCCACGATTCAAGCCGAGCAGGACGTCATCATCCGCGCCCCGAACAAGGGCGTGCTCGTCGTGCAGGGCGGCCCCGGTACGGGCAAGACCGTCGTGGCGCTGCATCGCGCTGCGTACCTCTTATATACGCATCGATTCCCGCTCGCCGATCAAGGTGTGCTCGTCGTCGGCCCCAACCGTGTGTTCTTGCGTTACATCGAGCGAGTGTTGCCGTCGCTCGGTGAATCCGGAGTGCGTGAAGTGGTGCTGTCTGACTTGATCGGCGGCGTTCGATTCGGCCTCGTCGACCCAGCGCCCACGCGCCGTGTGAAGGGTGACCTGCGCATGGTGAAGTTGATCGAGCGCGCCATCACCCAGCGCCAACGCACGATTACCTCAGACTTCGAGTTGCCGTTCGGCGGCAGCGTGTTGCGATTACGACCGAGAGACGTGTCACGCGTGGTGCGCGAGGCCCGTCGTCGTACGAAGCGGCACAACGAATTGTGCCGGGCGGTCGAAGGCGAACTCGTTGCGATGCTGATGCCCAGCATGCGCGATCAGGAGTACACGTTGGGCAGTGCGCGAGCCCGGCTGCGCGAGTTTGCGGAGTTTCGCGCACTGATGTTCACCATCTGGCCGTCGCTTGCAGCAGAAGAGTTGCTGCACGACTTGTTTGGCTCGAAGGCATTGTTGCGTTCGGCCGGTCGTGACCTGTTGACCGACGACGAGGTTGCCGCGTTGTATCGCCCGCGTGCAGAGTCGCTGGCCCACGCGCGATTCAGTGACGCCGATGCTGCGCTGCTTGACGAGGCCCGCAGCCTGCTGGGGCCGAAGCCGCGCAAGGGTGGCGCGGTTGACGAGGATGACGAGATCGAGCAGTACGGCCACATCATCGTCGACGAGGTGCAAGACCTCACGCCGATGCAACTGCAGATGGTGGCACGGCGTTCGTTGAACGGCGCGATGACGGTGGTCGGCGACATCGCGCAAGCAACCGGGCCGTTTGCGCCATCCGACTGGAGCGACGTGTTGAACCTGCTGCCGCAGAATCGTGATGCGAAGGTTGCGGAATTGTCGGTGGGCTACCGCATTCCACGACAAATCATGGAGTTCGCCGGTCGTCTGCTCGCTACCGCGGCACCCGGCCAAACGCCACCCACTGCCGTGCGCGAGGGCGACCATGATCCGCAGATCGTGCGTGTATCGCCGGCTGAACTCATCGCCTGCGTGGTGTCGCAGGCGCGCTCGTTGCATGATGCACTTTCTGCTGGGCGAGTCGCGGTGGTATGCCCTGACGAGATGGCCGACGACATTGCGGCTGCGCTCGACGCAGCCGGTGTCGCGCACGGACGCGCCGGTGCATCAGCACTCGAGGCCACGCTCACGATCGTGCCGGTCAGCGTGGTGAAGGGTCTAGAAATGGACGGCGTGATCGTGGTGGAACCCACCGCGATGTACGAATCGCCCGACGTGGGGCCGCGCGGTGTGTATGTGGCGTTGACGCGCTCAACGCAACAGTTGGTGGTGGTGCACTCGCGCGAATTGCCGAACGAACTGCGCGACTAGAGATTTAGCGAAGCGATCGCGAGGCGCAAGAACGCCACTGCCTTGTCGGCGTCAGCGGGGCGGTTGCGTTCGACGGCGCTGCGCGCCAGTTCCACTACGCGACGCAAGTCGTAGGTGATCTGGTCGGCGAGCTCGCCAAACTTGGCAACGATGAGCGGCTCGGCATAGACCCATGCTTGGTTGATACGGTCGAGATGCGCACGCGCAGCAGCCTCGTCGCTGTCGAGCACTGCACGGCTCAACGCCGACATCTCGACTTGTAGCACCGTGACCAACTCGTCAAGGTCGGCACCAGAGAGATCAGAGTCGTCGCCGGCAAGATTAGTGTCGTCGCCAGTCACCGTATCGGTGACCGTGGTCGAGACCTTCGACTCGATGACCTGTGTTGCGCAGCCGCCGGCTGACAGCACCACGAAGCAGTAGGTGAGTGCGAGGCGTCGCATGCTGAATCAGAGCGTGACGAGCAGGCGGCTGCTCACATACGGCGACAGCGTGATCTTGCGATCGGTGATGTCGTGCACGGTGACGCTCGCAACACCCTCAGTGCGTTGTGTGAGAGTGCATTCGCGACCAGGCAGCAGTTTGTGGTGCTCCAACTCAGCGAGGGCACCGTCGCGCTCTTCGACATCCTCGGGGATTCGCACCAACGTAAAGCGCGCACCGACCGCGACCTTCTCCAGCGGGGTAACGGTGAGGGTGCTCGCCGTTGCACCGGGGATCGGATTGCCGTGCGGGCAAGTGGACGGGTTGCCGAGCAGTCGCACCAGCCCGGCCTCGACTTCATCACTGATGATGTGCTCCCACTTGCAGGCCTCGTGGTGCGCGGTCGACCACGAGAGACCGATTACATCCGTGAGGAACCGCTCAGCGAGTCGGTGTCGTCGCACGATGCGCGTCGCCAACTCTTCGCCGGCGGCGGCGAGTTGCAGGTGGGTGGAGTCAACCGAAATGAGGCCGGCGGCCTCCATGCGCTTCACCATCTCCGACACGGATGCACGTGACACGTTGAGTCGCTCGGCGAGGCGGGCCTGGATGATTTCGGCGTTGTCTTCGCGCATCTCGTAGATGCACTCGCAGTATTCCTCGAACGCTGGATGGTGTTCGCCAGCCGTTGGCATGGCGCTCAGCGTACCTATCGGCACACCGAGTAGGTACTCTTCGGCAGTGGCCAATGACGCTGTAATCGAGCGGTTTTCTCCCGCGGTTCGTGCGTGGTTTACGTCGTCGTTTCCGGCGGCGACAGCGGCCCAAGAGCAGGGGTTCGCCCAGATTCTCGATGGTCATCACACGTTGATTTCCGCACCGACGGGCAGCGGCAAGACGTTGGCGGCATTTCTCGTGGCAATCGATCGATTGGTGGCACGCGATGCAACCGAAGCATCGACAACACGGGTGTTGTACGTTTCGCCGTTGCGCGCACTCGCCTTCGACGTGGAAAAGAACCTGCGGGCACCAATCGTCGGAATTCGGCATGCCGCCGAGCGACTCGCCACGAGTTTTCGCGAACCGCTGGTGGCGATGCGCACCGGCGACACGAGCGCGCGCGACCGACAACGCATGTTGCGCAACCCGCCCGACATCCTCATCACCACGCCCGAGAGTTTGTTCCTCATGCTCACATCGTCGGCGCGCAGCACGCTGGCCAACGTCGACACGGTAATCATCGACGAGATTCATGCCATTGCCGCCACCAAGCGCGGCGCCCATCTCGCGCTGTCGCTGGAGCGCCTCGAAGAACTCACCGCACGAGCACCGCAGCGCATTGGTTTGTCGGCCACGCAACGACCGCTCGAAGAAGTGGCGCGGTTCCTCGGCGGTTATCGCGACGGCGCGCCGCGGCCGGTGGCCATCGTCGATGCTGGCGCCCGCAAGACGCTCGAGGTTGAGGTCGTGGTGCCGGTCGAAGACATGGGCGAACTGGGCAAGGTGACGCATGAGTTGCGCAGTGGGCCGGCGACCGCCGCCACGGTGGAGCGTCGCACCAGCATCTGGCCGAGCATCACGCCGCGCATCCTCGAACTGGTGCAGCAGCACCGCAGCACGATCATCTTCTGCAACGCACGGCGCGGTGCCGAGCGTCTTGCCGCGCAACTCAACGAATTGGCCGTCGACCTCGGTCTGGCCGCCGAAGGAGCCGGCGACTATGTGAAGGCGCACCACGGATCGCTCGCCCGCGAGCAGCGCATCATCATCGAAGATCGATTGAAACGCGGCGACCTGCGCGCGATCGTGGCGACGAGCAGCCTGGAGTTGGGCATCGACATGGGTGCGGTCGACCTCGTCATCCAAGTGGAGTCACCCGGTGCCGTGAGTCGTGGGTTGCAGCGCATCGGGCGTGCCGGGCATGCGGTTGGTGCGCCGAGCAAAGGCAAGGTGTTCCCCAAGCATCGACACGACCTGCTCGAAGTGGCGGTCGTTGCGCGACGCATGCTCGATGCCGACATCGAATCCACCCGCTATCTGCGCAACCCGCTCGACGTGCTGGCCCAACACATCGTTGCGCACGTGGCGATGCACCCTGATGTGAGCGTCGCATCACTCACGGCGATGGTCAAGCGCTGCGCGAACTTCGCCGAGTTGTCGGACGAAGTGCGCAACAACGTGCTCGACCTGCTCGCTGGTCGTTACCCGAGTGAAGAGTTCCGTGATTTGAAACCGCGCATCGTATGGGATCGCATCGCCGACACGCTGCGGGCCCGCGACGGCGCACAGCGACTGGCGGTCACCAACGGCGGAACCATCCCCGATCGTGGTCTCTTCGGTGTGTTCTTGCCCGACGGCACGCGCGTCGGCGAACTTGATGAAGAGATGGTCTATGAAACTCGGCCGGGGGAGAACTTCGTACTCGGGGCGTCCACCTGGCGGATTGAAGACGTGTCGTTTGATCGCGTGATCGTCAACCCTGCGCCGGGCGAGCCGGGCAAGATGCCGTATTGGCATGGTGATCGACTCGGGCGGCCCGTCGAGTTGGGGAGGGCTGTCGGCGAGTTCTTGCGCACGATTCGTGAATCGCACGCCACCGACCCCGCACAGGCCGAGGCCACGTTGGCGGAGCAGCACTGCCTCGACCCGTTGGCAGCACGCAATTTGCTCGCGTACATCGCCGAGCAAGTGGATGCCACCGGCACATTGCCCGACGATCACACGATCGTGATTGAGCGATTCCGCGACGAGATCGGCGACTGGCGCATTTGCATTCATTCGCCGTTCGGCACGCCTGTGCATGCGCCGTGGGCGATCGCGCTGGAGAACCGTCTGCTCGAACGGCTCGGCATCCCCGTCGAGACGATGTATGGCGACGACGGCATCGTGCTGCGGCTGCCCGAGGCAATCGACCGCGTGCCCGTCGAAGAATTGCTGATTGATCCCGATGAATTGCTGGAAACGCTGGTCGCCGCAGTGCCGCAAACCGCGCTCTTTGCCGCGCGTTTTCGGGAGTGTGCGGCGCGGGCGTTGCTACTGCCACGCCGCCGCCCCGACCAGCGCACGCCGTTGTGGCAACAGCGCCAGAAGGCCGCCGACTTGCTGGCGGTGGCGGCGAAGTATCCGACGTTTCCGATGTTGTTGGAGACCAGCCGCGAGTGTCTGCAAGACGTGTTCGACGTGCCGGCGTTGCGCGACGTGCTGGCGCGTTTGCGATCGCGGGCGATTCGCCTCGTCACCGTCGACACACCGAAGGCCTCGCCGTTCGCCCAGAGCCTGCTCTTCAATTGGATTGCTGCGTACATGTACGAAGGTGATGCGCCGCTCGCCGAGCGTCGCGCTGCGGCGTTGGCGCTCGACCGCGACCTACTCGACGACCTGCTCGGCTCCGAAGAACTGCGTGAATTGCTCGACGGCGACGTGCTCATCGATGTGGAACTCGAGTTGCAGCACCTCGCTGACTCGCGCCGTGCCCGCAACGCCGACGAGGTGCACGACGTGTTGCGTCGCACCGGGGATCTCACCCTCACCGAGTTGTCGTTGCGAATCGACGGTGATGCCACCCCGCTCATCGAAACGCTGGTGGGCGAGCGACGGGCCATCGAGGTTGCAGTTGGCGGTGAGCGGCGATTCATCGCAGCTGAAGACGCCGGTCGTTATCGCGATGCGCTCGGGTGCGCGTTGCCGCTTGGTTTGCCGGCGGCCTTCACCGACCCGGTGGAATCGCCGCTGCTCGAGTTGATTGGTCGGTTCGCGCGTACGCATGCACCGTTCATTACGCGTGATGCTGCACTGCGGTTCGGCATCACGAGCGATCGTGTGGCGGTGGTGCTGGCGCAGTTGGAAGCCGCCCATCGTGTGGTGCGCGGGGAGTTCCGCCCGTTTGGCACCGAACGCGAGTGGTGCGACGTCGAAGTGTTGCGGTTGGTACGCCGTCGCTCGCTCGCCAAGTTGCGCAAGGAAGTGGAGCCGGTCGACCAGCACACCTTCGCGCGGTTTCTCACCGAGTGGCACGGCATCGATGCGCCGACGCACGGTAGTGAGGCGCTCGTTGAGGCATTGACATCGTTGTCTGGTTCGGCCCTCGTCGCATCGACGCTCGAGACCGATGTGTTGCCATTGCGTGTACGCGGTTATCGCGCAGCGTTGCTCGACGACCTGTGCACGAGTGGCGAAGTCGTGTGGGTGGGTGCGGGTGCGCTCGGTGGTAACGACGGGCGCATTCGGCTGTTCTTTGCCGACCAACTCGCCACACTGCTGCCCGCGTTGGAGACCGGCGAGCCACCGCAGGGCGGCGTGCACGACCAGCTTCGTGCGGCGCTGGCCGACCGCGGTGCCAGTTTCTGGGGGCAGTTGCGTTCGGCGGTGCGTGGTGCCACCGACGGTGAGTTGCTCGCCGCATTGTGGGATTTGGTCTGGTCCGGTGAAGTGACGAACGATTCGCTCACGCCGCTGCGGGCGGTGTTGCACGGCGCGCGCAGCGGCAAGAGTGCCAGACCCGTGGCCGCGACGCCGAGTGCGCGTCGTGCCGCGGCTCGTTTGGTGCGCCCGCGACACGTGCGAGGTGCGAGTGCGTCACGCGTGGGGCCACCCGCCGCGCAAGGACGCTGGAGCCTGGTTGCACAGCTTGCCGACCGTACCGCGAGCCAAACCGAAGCAGTGCATGCACTGGCGTTGCAGTTGCTCGAGCGCCACGGTGTGCTCACGCGTGAGGCCGTGTTGGCCGAAGGTGTGCGCGGTGGTTTCGCCGGCGTGTACGGCGTGCTGAAGGCCCTCGAAGAACGTGGCGCGGTTCGCCGCGGATACTTCGTGGATGGTCTGGGTGCCGCCCAGTTCGCGGTGCCTGGTGCCGTGGATCGCTTGCGCGCCTGCAAAGAGCCGCATCTCGTGGTGAACGAAGAGTCACCCGTGGTCGCCGTGTTGGCCGCGACCGATCCGGCGCAGCCGTACGGTGCCACCATCGATTGGCCCGCCACCACCGGTCGACCATCGCGCAGTGCCGGTGCGTTGTGCATGTTGTGGCGTGGCGACGTGCTGGGTTGGTACGACGTGCGCAGTCATCATCTCGTGACGTTCGAGCGCACGCTCGAACCCGCTGCGTTCGCCGCACTCGCAGAGGCGCTCAGCAATGTCACCAAGGACGGTCGTGCGAAATCGGTGGAGGTGCGCAAGATCAACGGCGCGTCACACGACGAGCAGTCGCCGCTCACCCTGCAGATCGTGGTGCTGCTCGAACAACATCGCTTCGTGAAGGGATATCGCGGGTTGGTGCTGCGCGACTAGGTCTGCGAGTCGCTGCGCGACTGTGCCTACACGCTGCGCGACTGTGCCTACACGCTGCGCGACTGTGGCTGCACGCCGCGCAGACCGGCCCACGCGAGGTTTGCCAGTTGCGTACCGACTTCGCGCGGGTTGAAGTGTTCGCCGCTCATCACGAGGTGGCGACTGAGACCCTCCGACATACCCACCAATGCGTATGCCAGACGACGCTGATGTTGTGGGTCGAGCCCCGCATCAATCAGCGGGGCGATCGCTTCGGCAACCTTCTTCTCCACGTTGCGCACGGCAGTGGCGAACTCTTCGTCGCGCCGAGCGCCGCTGCCGAACAACAACATGAATGCATCGCGATGCGCAGCCACCCACTCGAAGTAGGAAACGATGCCGGCCTGTGTCTGATCGCGACCGTCCGCGGCGTTCGACGTTGCCTTGCCGATTGCCTCGAGCATTTCAGCAGCGACTTCATCGATGAGCGCGAGATAGAGGGCCCGTTTGGAGTCGAAGTGTTGGTACAACACGGGTTTCGTGACACCGGCCGACGCCGCGATGTCGTTCATCGACGTGCCGTGGTAGCCGTTCGTCGCAAATTCGTGCACCGCGACGTGCACGATTTGTGTGCGGCGTTCGGCGGCGGGCAGTCGGGCGTTCATGAGTTCCCTCCGGTGGCAGCATCCTCCCGGCGTGCGGCGCGGATTCCGTAGGTGATCACGATGCTCGGTGCGAGGATGATCGAACCCACCACCAGTGACACGCCGCTCACGAGGTGCATGGCGGAGGTGTACGAAGTCCACAAGCCGGCAAAGAACGCCACGGTAGACAGCGCGTACAACCCATAACCGACGCGTGACGCAAGTTTGTTCAGTCGGTCGATGCGATTGCGACGCGCAACGACGGCATCATCGTCGTGTTGCGCGCTCGGGGAACTCATACGATGCGCGTCAATCTAGGCTGAATCGTGCGTGAGTTCGCGGTGGTACAGACGGTGACGACAAACGACACAGCAGCCACCAATGATGCTGCGATTCTGCTGGCCGATGTGGTGGTGGCACTCGGTGGGTTTCCGGCACTGGCTGGCGTGAACCTGACGGTGCAGCGCGGGGAGCTGGTGGCGTTGCGCGGGGCCAACGGCACGGGCAAGAGCACGCTGTTGCGACTCTGTGCCGGATTGGTGGCGCTCTCGCGAGGCTCGGCACAGGTGATGAACGTCGACCTTGCCTCCAACCGAGCGGCCGTGCGACCGTACGTGGGGTTGCTTGGCCACCGCAACGGTTTGTATGCCGATCTCACCGCGCGCGAGAACGTGCAACTCACCGCCCAACTGATCGGCGCAGCGGGTGAAGACGTTGATGATGCACTCGTGCGACTGAAGATCGATGCACGAGTTGCCGCAACCCGCACCAGATCGTTGTCGGCGGGGCAGCGCCGGCGAACCGCGCTCGCATCGCTCGTGGTACGTCGTGCACGCGTGTGGTTGTTGGACGAACCGCATGCCGGGCTCGACACTGCAGCCCGCAAAGAACTGGATCAGATTCTGTGCGAAGCAACGCGGGCTGGCGCCACCGTCATCTATACGACTCACGAAGTTGATCGTGCCGACGGCGAAGTGCCACGCACGGTGACGCTCGCCGGTGGCGTCGTCGCAAGTGATCGCGCGGCAACCCGTGGAGCACCGCGATGAGGCAAGCACTCATCATCGCGCGCAAGGATCTGCTCATCGAGTGGCGCGCGCGGCTGTTGTTGGTGCGTGTCGCGCCGTTCGCGCTGCTCGTGCTGGTGCTGTTTGCGGTGGCGCTCGACAGCGAGCCGCTCATCCTGCGGGCAGCTGCCGGTCTCGTCTGGCTGGCGATGCTGTTTTCTGCGCTCATGTTGGTGCAGCGCTCGTTCGACGTCGAAACCGATGACGGTGCAGTCGATGTGTTGCTCACTGGCACAGTCGAACCTGCGCAGGTGTACTTGGGCAAGATGCTGGCGGCATTCGTGCAGCTGTTGGCACTCGCCATCACCCTCGTAAGCGGCGCAGTGGTGCTCTATGGTGCGACGGTCGGCGCCGACCAATTGGTGTTGTTGGTCACGGCAACACTGTGCGCAGCGTGGGGATTATCAAGCGTCGGTACTCTCTATGGCGCTGTGGTCGCGAACATGAGCGGACGAGATTCACTGCTGGCGCTGCTCGCCCTGCCGGTGACGGCGCCGTTGTTGATTGCCGCATCACGCGCCACCGAAGCGGCATTCGGCAGCCAGACGATTGACGCCGCGAGTGGTTGGGCGTGGACGGCACTCTTGGTGGTGTTCGCCATCACGTTCAGCGCTGCTGGTGC
>VGBY01000009.1 GCA_016870295.1 Actinomycetota bacterium | reverse complement strand
CGCCGTGGGCGAGCGCAAAGAGCAACGGGGCAACGACAAAACCACCCGGCACGAGTTGCCACATCCATCCCATCGCCGGTGCCAACCACGACCAGGCAAAGACGAGGGCCAGGCCGAACTGTGTGCGTGCTCGCCGATCGGCGCGTTCGACCACAACCACATAGAGCGCGATGCCGACGAGCATCGTCGGCCACCAGCCGAGCGGTGGCAGCCCGACTGCGACGAGAACACCAGCGAGCGATGCCAGCGCGTACTGCGCGACGCTTCGCGATGCCTTCGTCGAGTGTGGTGTCGGTTCACTCATCGTGCTACACCGCGCGATCGCAGGTACGCCGCCAGTTTGTTGATGCGTACACGCATCGGCGGATGCGAGGCAAAGACACGCTCCCACATGCTGGGTCGTTCGCGTTGAGGCGAGGCGGATTCCCATACGCGCATCGCCGCCAGTAACTGGTTACCGAAGCCGAGTTGGGCGGCGCGACGATCGGCGTGGAATTCAGTGGCCCGACTGGCGGCGTTACCGAGTGACGTTGCCAGCGAGACGTTCAACATCAACAACCACGACACCACGTGCAGGAACGCCGCGAAGAAGAGCCCGAGTGCGTGCAGCAGGGGAATGCGGCGGACGAATGCGACCGTCGCCGCCTCAGCAATCGCACGCAATTTCATTCCCGTGCGGGCCAGCAACGTAATGGGGAGGATCATCCACTGGGCAATCGTGAGCGTGACGGTATGCAGGCCGAGATGGTGACTCAACTCGTGAGCCATAACCCCTGATAGTTGTGCGTCGTCGAGTTGTTCGATTGCCTGTGACGACACGATCACGAGATGTCCGCCGCAGGCGAACGCGTTCAACGAGTCGGTATCGACGACGGCCAGCACGAATCGCCGACGGTCGAGTGAGTTGCGTCGCACGATTGGGAGCCACGCCGCATCGAGCACCGCCTTCTCGCGGGAGTTCGGGAGGCGTGCCCCGAGCAGTCGTAACAAGACGAAGCGCTGCACGGGCCGCGAGAACAACACGATGAACAACGAGAAGAACGACAGCACGAACAGCCAGTAGCGCACATCGCCCCACCACCAGAACGGCAACCACAGCACCGTCGTGGTGAGCAACCACGCAGGCACGAGGGCGATGATGCCGGTCAAACCGGTGAACGCCGACCAATCAATGCTTTGTGAACGGCTGGTCACCCTTGGTGAACCTAGCGTGAGGACCATGAGTTGGCTCGCCTCGATTCCGAGTCCGTCGTCAGGTTCGCTCGAAATTGGTCCGTTGCGTCTGAATGCGTACGGATTGATGATCGCGCTCGGTGCGGTTGCCGCGACATGGCTGGTGGGTCGTCGACTCGAGTCGCGCCAGTGGGGCACGCGCGACGATGCGAGCAGCATTGCAATCTGGGCGGTGCCGGCCGGTGTCGTTGGTGCGCGGTTGTATCACGTGATCACCGATTGGGATCGATTCGACGGCCGGTATCTCGATGCATTCAAAATCTGGCAGGGCGGTCTGGGTATCTATGGCGGCCTCGTACTCGGCACCGTGGTGGGTCTCTGGGTCGCCAAGCGTCGCGGGCTGAATGCACGTCAGGTGCTGACGATTGCTGCCCCGGCAATTCCACTCGCACAAGCGATTGGACGGTGGGGCAATTGGTTCAACCAGGAATTGTTCGGTCGTCCGACGAGTCTGCCGTGGGGTTTGGAGATCGACGCTCGACACCTACCGAAGGGTTACGAGCTCGGCACGCTGTTTCATCCGACGTTCTTGTATGAGTCGCTCGGATGTCTGTTGCTCGTCGTGATGTTGCTGCAAGTTGATCGCCGAGTCACCCTCGCGCCTGGGCGGTTGTTCGCCGTCTATGCGGCGGGGTATTCGTTACTGCGATTTTTCGTGGAGGGCCTGCGCATCGACACCGCGAAGGCGGCCGGTGGATTGCGGCTCAACCAGTGGGTGTCGGTCGGTGTCCTTGTGTTGGCTGTCGTTGTGCTCGTGATGTCGCGTTCGCGCAACGATTCCTCGCCTGCGACGAGTGACTCCGCGCCAGAGACTACGTAGCGGCGCGCAGTCGCGACGCCAAATCCTCGGGCACCACGGGGATGAAGTACTCGTTCGTGGCGACTTCGGCTGCAGCGATGTAACGCATCACATTCGGCGCACGCCACGGCGACACGATCTCCACGTTGAACCACGAGTCGTTGACGCCATCAATCTCGCGGGCCTTACTGCCAGCGACGGTCGGGCGTTGGTTGAACCACATCATCGTGGGCGCAGGCTCACCGTGCAGGGTTTCGATGCGGCGCAGCACGTTCTGCAAGATTTCGCCGAATGCACGGCGCTGGGCCGTCGACATCGCAGTCAGATCCGGCACCCGCTCACTCGGAGCAATCTCCACGGAGAGTGGATACGGCGACACATAGGGAACCGTCGCGGCCCATCCCGCATGTTCGACGATCAACCGATCGCTGGTCGGGTCGGGCTTCCATCCCGCAGCGATGCGTTTGCGCGGACGATCAGGGACATGGTCGAATGCGTAGATCTGCCCGTGTGGATGATCGATCGTCGCACCCACCGCACGACCGGAGTTCTCGAAGATGAGCACGTAGTCGATGTCATCGCGCGAACCGAGCGCATGCGTGCGTTCTGCCCACGCGTCGACCAACTCCTGCATGTTGTGGGGATCGAGCGTGCTGAGGCGCGCGTCGTGGTCGCTCGTGTACAGCACGACTTCGCAGCGATTGCCGGGCATCGGAGGCCAGCGATTGGGGATCACCTTCACCGTGTACGGTTCTGGCGCCTCCAGCCCACCGACACAGAATGGGCAACCCGTTGACGGAAGGTTCGGGCGGTTCTGGCGTGATGCGACAACGTGCGTCAGCGTGCCGAGCCACGGGTCGGTGCGAACGTCCTGCGTCATGTGACCTACGCCGAGACTCGCAAGCCGCTCACTGCGTCAAAGGCATGCAGCGAACCTGGCTTGGCTCGCAGTGAGATGCGCGAACCGCTCGCAATTCGTGAGAGGCCTGGCGCGCGGGCAATGATGCGTTCCTTGTTCGGCGTGTCGAGCGTGCAGTGCACGAACGAGTCGCTCCCGAGCTCCTCGACGAATTCGACGATTCCTGCTTGACCTTCGCTTGCGACATCGAGCCCTTCAGGCCGCACACCGACGATCACCTTTGCCGGCGAACCATTGACGGCAACGCTCGCACCAGCGAACGATGCCGAGCCATTCGTCGGGACACTTTCAATCAAGTTCATCGCTGGTGAACCGATGAACCCAGCGACGAAGAGATTCACCGGCTTGGAGAACAGTTCTTGTGGCGCTGCGACCTGTTGCAGGATTCCGTCCTTCAGTACTGCGATGCGGTGACCCATCGTCATGGCTTCAACCTGGTCGTGGGTGACGTAGATGGTGGTGATTCCAAGTTGGCGCTGCAGTTCGGCCACTTGTGTACGCGTCTGCACGCGCAGTTTTGCGTCGAGGTTGGAGAGCGGCTCGTCCATGAGAAAGACCTCGGGCTTGCGCACGATTGCGCGCCCCATCGCGACACGCTGGCGCTGACCGCCGGAGAGTTTGGCTGGCTTGCGCTCGAGTAGGTCGGAGAGATCGAGCATCCGGGCAGTTTCTTCGACGCGCTGCTTGATCTCGGCCTTGTCGACGTTGTTGATCTTCAAGTTGAAGCCGATGTTCTCAGCCACCGTCATGTGCGGGTACAACGCGTAACTCTGGAACACCATCGCAATGTTGCGATCCTTCGGGGCGAGATCGGTGACATCCCGGTCGCCGATACTGATCGAGCCGGAGTCGACCGACTCGAGTCCGGCAATCATGCGCAACATCGTCGACTTGCCGCAACCCGACGGCCCGACGAGCACGAGAAACTCACCGTGCTCGACACGCAGGTCAACGGCGTCGACGGCGGGATGGTTCATGCCGACGAACTGTCGGGTGGCCTTGGTGAGTTGCACTGATGACATGGCTGCTCCGTTCGTGTTGACCTGAGTTGTTCTGTTGACCCTGACTAACTTTGTCCGCTTGCGTTCGTTGTGGTTGCAGCCGCTTGCGTCATCGACGTCTCCGCTTGCACCTCGACGATTCGCAGATTGCGACACTCGCGCGACAGCACACCGCGCGCGTCATTGCGCAACGACGAGTCGGTGATCACCATCGCGGCATCCGAGAGGGGCATGATCGTGCACAAGCCATTGAGATTCCATTTCGAGTGGTCGGCGAGCACCACGACATCGCTCGTCGTTGCGACGAAGGCTCTGTTGGTCTCCGCCTCGGCAAGATTCGGGGTCGTGAAGCCTTTCGCCGACATGCCATGTACGCCCATGAAAACGAGGTCGAGTTGCAACTGCGAGAGGGTCTGCACTGCCGTCGGCCCAACGAGGGCGTCGCTCGGTGTGCGCGTGCCGCCAATCAGCAACACCGTGCGGTCGGCCCGCGGAAACTGGTGCAGGTACTCCGCGATGTGAATGCAGTTGGTCACGACGGTGAGATCAACGACTTCGAGCAGCGACATCGCCATGTGATATGTGGTCGTGCCGGCAGTGAGACCAATCGAGGTTCCCGCACGCACGAGGCCGGCAGCGGTGCGACCAATCGCGATCTTTTCTTCAAGATTGCGGCGCGACTTGGTGTCGAAACCAGGTTCGAAAGCGCTGCGGTCGTCGCGCAATGTGGCACCGCCGTGCACTTTGTCGAGCACACCCAACTCCGACAGCACTTCAAGATCGCGGCGCACCGTCATCTCGGAGACGTCGAGCAGCGTCGCCACATCGCCGACACGCACGGCGCCGTGCAGCCGAAGTTGTGCGGTGATGAACTCCTGGCGTTGGGCGGCGAGGGCCCGCACCGTCTGGCCGGTGACGTCGGCTGGCCGGCGGTCAAGGTCGGTCACGCCACTCAGCATCGCAGGTTGGCGGGGTTCGCACAAAAGCGCACAATCTGGCTGTGCGAAAAGACGTCATGTGTGTGGTTTCACGCAGATACGGCAGAAGTGGTGCTGGTAGGAGGGTGATGCCACACGCAAGCGCACGGAATCCCACAGAATCGCACAGATGACGCTTGACACGCCCCCATCTCGTTCGTCAGACTGTCTCCAACACTTCAACTCGTCGTGCGATGCACGACGCACAAGGGGGCAAGTACATGTCAGCAGAGAATCCAGTGGTTCGCGAGTCCGATCTCGGATTCCGCATGAACCGTCGTCAACTCCTCGCCGGCGCAGCCGGTGTCGCTGGTGCGGGCGCGTTGCTCGCGGCGTGCGGCGGAGGCGAAGTCGGCCCGCTCACCTTCGGTGCGCGCACGGTCGATGAATCACCGACCAAGCAATTGAAGGCGCTCGTCGCCGCGTACGAGGCAAAGACCGGCAACACGGTCACCTACAACGCGACCGAGTCCAACGCCTTCCAGAACAACTTGTCGCAGTACCTGCAGGGAACCCCGGACGACGCCTTCCAGTGGATGGCCGGTTACCGCATGCAGTTCTTCGCGCAGCAAGGACTGCTCGTTGATCTCTCCGACGTGTGGGACAAGATTGGCGACCAGTACGCCGAGTCGTACAAGATTGCCTCGACCGGTCTCGACGGCAAGCAGTACTTCATTCCGCAGTCGTGGTACCCGTGGGGCTTGCACTTCCGCAAGTCGATGCTCGCCGACCTCGGTATCGATGTCGACGGCGTGTACAACTGGGACGACTTCCTGAAGATGCTCGACGGTATGAAGTCGAAGGGTCTCGTTGGTTTCGCAGCTGCCGACAAGGGCGGTTGGGAAGCGATGGGCACGTTCGACATCATCAACGCACGCGTCAACGGTTATCAGTACCACGTCGACCTCATGGCCGGCCGCGAAAAGTGGACCGACCCGCGCACGGCGAAAGTGTTCGAGTACTGGGAACAGCTGGTGCCGTACATGAACGACAACGTGCTCGACCTCGAGTGGGACGGCGCGATGCAGTTGCTGCTGCAGCGCAAAGCCGGCGCCATGCTCATGGGTTCGTGGTTCGGTGGCAACTTCAAAGAACAGTCGGATGCCGACTACGAAGACCTCTGGATCATTCCGTTCCCGGAGATCAACCCGGAGCACAAGCGCGACACCATCGACGCGCCGATTGACGGCTTCTGCGCCGCCAAGAACGGCTCGAACAACGAGGGTGGCGCCGACTTCCTCGCCTTTGCCGGCGACATGGAAGGTGTGCAGGCGGTGCTCGATACGGGCGTGCCGATGACGTCAGCCAACAAGGGTCAGGACACGTCGACCTACGACGCGTTCCAGAAGCAACAGTTGGCGGTGATGGGCGAGGCGAAGTACATCACGCAATTCCTCGACCGTGACACCCGTCCGGACTTCGCCGGACCAGTGGTGGGCCCCGAGCTCCAGAACTGGTTCAAGAACCCGAAGGACGTCAACAAGATCCTCGAGAGCCTCCAGTCGCAGTGGGACGCGCTCCCGCCGCTCTGAGGTTCCATCCTCAACGTCGCTAGCACTTTGCAACGCGACCTGATCGGATCATGAGTTCGTCGGCGACGAGGCCATCGCGGTCTCGTCGCCGACGTGCTTTTTCTAGGGGAGACCGACTGACTCTCGGTCTCTTCGTCGGCGTGCCGACCTTCCTGCACCTGCTGTTGGTGTGGATTCCCGCGGTGCTCACCATCGTGTTGTCGTTCACCTACTGGACGGGCATCAACTTTGGCGACATCAAGTGGGCGGGTACCGCCAACTACACCAACATCGTCACCAAGACACCGGCGTTCTACGACGCATTGCGCAACAACGTGATTTGGTTGGTGTGGTTTGCGCTGATCTCTACGCCGGCTGGGGTGTTGTTGGCCTACCAAATCGACCGCCAGATTCGCGGTCACCGCTTCTATCAATCGGCGTACTACTTCCCGGTTGTCCTGTCGCTAGCGGTCACCGGCATCATCTGGAACTTCATGCTGCGTTCCGACGGTTTCATCAACGGCATCATCGGTCGCGACATCGATAACGCCATCTCGTTCTTCGGCAACTATGACATCAACATTTACGTGATCATGGTGATTGCGTCGTGGCGGCACGTCGGCTACATCATGCTGTTGTACCTGGCGGGACTGAAGGCCATCGACCCCACGTTGCGCGAGGCTGCGTCAATCGACGGCGCCACCGAGTGGGAGACCTTCCGCAAGGTGATCTTGCCGGCGATGCGCCCGGTGAACATCATCATCGTGGTGATCACGATCATCGAATCGCTGCGCGCCTTCGACATCATCTACGTGATCTACGGCACCAGTGCTGGTCTGCCGATTCTCGGCGTGCTCGTGTTCCAGAACATCGCGGGTGAGGGTGCTTCGATGAAGGGTGCGGCGTACGCGGTGATTCTGTTCGTGCTGTCCATCGGGCCGATCATCGCCTACCTGCGTCAGCAATTCCGCGAGGACGTGTCATGACACACGGCAAGTGGGGTGACTCGTGACCATCGTGGCGCGCGGTAGTGCACAGGTAGCGAAGGATCGCATCATCTCCGTGTTCATCGGCGTCTTTGCGTTGTTGTGGCTGTTCCCGATCGCGTGGACGCTGTGGAGTTCGTTTCGCCCGTACAAGGAGATTCGCGCGCGCGGAACGTTCTCGCTGCCCGAGCGCTTCGGGATGTTCAACTACACCGATGCAATCGACCGTATGGAACTGCCGACGTACTTGTGGAACTCGTTCATCATCACGGTGCCGGCCGTCTTTCTCACACTGTTGTTCGGCAGTTTGATTGCCTTCGTCGTCTCGCGCTATTCCTTCAAGTTCAATGTCGGCATGTTGCTGCTGTTCACTGCCGGCAATTTGCTACCCGCGCAACTGGTGTTCATTCCGGTGTTCAAGATGTATCTCAACATCGGTGACCTGGTCGGTGACCGTCGGTTCCTCTTCGACTCTCCGTGGGGCGTGGTGCTCATCCATGTGGCGTTTCAGATGGGGTTCGCCACGTTCGTGCTTTCCAGTTACATGAAGACGATCCCGAAGGAAATCTCCGAGTCGGCATTGGTCGACGGGGCATCGGTGTTCCGCCACTACCGCAGCGTGATGCTGCCGCTCCTGCGCCCGCCGCTCGCGTCGCTCGCCGTGCTGATGACCACCTGGATTTACAACGACTTCTTCTGGGCGTTGGTGCTGATGTCGACCGACCGCAAGCGACCTATCACGTCCGCCTTGGGGCGGTTGCAAGGGGAGTTCATAACCGATTACAACCTGCTCGCCGCTGGCGCGATCATCGCAGCGCTTCCAACATTGATCGTGTTCTTCATCCTGCGCAAGCAATTCGTTTCAGGGTTGACGCTCGGCTCGACGAAAGGCTGAGCCGCAGTCGGCGGTGCGTCGTTAGCGTTGCAACGGTGACTGGCGAGGCCTCGACGCGCGTCGTGCACCTCGTGCATGAGACCGTCTCGGTCGTCGTCGACGTGTCGGGAGGCGTGCCGTCGATCGTGCATTGGGGTGCACCACTGTCGGGCTCTGATGCCGCAACGCTCACAGCGATGACGGCACGGCCACTGACGCACGGTTCGCTCGACTTGGTGCCGCCGCTGCAAATCGTGCCGCAGCACTCGCTCGGTGTGCTCGCACGGCCTGGTTTGCAAGGGCACCGACCGGGCGGTCGCGACTGGGCACCGCGATTCTCTGAGTGCGACGTTCGCGCAACCGGTCGTTCGGTGACAACGGTGTCGCACGATCGAATCGCCAAACTTCGCCTCGAAACTCATCTCGAACTCACCGAGTCGGGCGCATTGCGTGCGTCGGCAACGGTGACCAACGAGGGTGACACACGGTTCCTGCTCGACGCACTCACTGTTGCACTGCCGGTGCCGTCGAGTGCGCGTGACCTCACCACGTATTCGGGGCGTTGGTCGCGCGAATCAACGACGCATCGCCAGACCATCGATCACGGCGCGTGGACGACGGAGAATCGCACGGGCCGCACCTCGCATGAATACCCACCGACGTTGTGGTGGAGCACGGTGGACGCCCGCGAGTGGGGTGGCGAAGTGTGGGGTTGTCACCTCGCATGGAGTGGTAACCACTCGCTGCTTGCCGAAGTGATGCCCGACGGCCGACGGTATGCGCAGCTCGGCGAGTTGCTGATGCCCGGTGAGGTGTGCCTCGACCCCGGGGCATCGTATGCAACTCCGGTCGTCGTCGGTGCCTATACATCGGGTGGCTTCACGCTCGCTTCGTGGGTGATGCATGAGCACGTGCGCACAGCAGCGCGCGACACCGCCGCGTCACCGCGCACGCGCAAGGTGCTGCTCAACACGTGGGAGGCCACCTATTTCGATCACGACACCGAGCAGTTGAAGGCGCTCGCCGATGCCGCCGCCGATGTCGGAATCGAACGATTCGTACTCGATGACGGATGGTTTGGCGCGCGCCGCAACGACCGCGCCGGGCTCGGTGACTGGGTGGTGTCGCGCGAGGTATATCCGCAGGGCCTCGCCCCGCTGATAGCGCACGTTCGTTCACGCGGAATGGATTTTGGGATCTGGGTCGAGCCCGAGATGGTGAATCGCGATAGCGATCTTGTGCGAGCGCATCCGGAGTGGGTGTTGCATTCGCCCGACTACGAGCCCGTGATGGCGCGCCACCAGTTGCTGCTCGACCTCACCAACGAAGCGGCGTTCAGCCATATATATGGTCAGCTCGACGCGTTGCTGCGCGACCACGACATCGCATTCGTGAAGTGGGACATGAACCGACCGCTCATCCACGCCAGTGCGGCCGATGGGACAGCGGGCGCTCACCGCCAGACGCTGGCGTTTTACCGCTTGCTCGACGTGCTTCGTGCCGCGCACCCGCGAGTGGAGTTCGAGTCGTGCGCCTCGGGTGGCGGGCGTATCGACCACTCGGTGTTGTCACGCACCGTGCGCGCGTGGACGAGCGACTGCAACGACCCACTCGAACGTCAACGCATCCAGCGTGGTGTCGGCATGTGGGTACCCAACGAGATGCTCGGCATGCACGTAGGTGCGCGCGTCTCACACACCACGGGCCGCTCGCAAAGCATTGAGATGCGTGCAATCACCGCGATGTTCGGGTGGATGGGTGTGGAGTGCGATCCGCGCAAACTCGATGACCATGAGCGAACCGTGTTGCGTACTGCGATCGCGTTGCACAAACAGCATCGCGAATTGCTGCACGGCGGTCTCACCGTGCGCTTCGATCTCGACGACGACACAGCGCTTGCTCACGGTGTGATGTCGCACGACGCAAGCGAGGCGCTGTTGTCCTACATGCAGATGACGACGTCACCCTGGCTGGTTGCGCCACGCTGGCGCATCAATGGTCTCGATCCGGAGCGCACGTACACGGTCGCGCATCTCCCGCTTGGGCGCCTCGGCGGCATCGGCCACACGCTGCCTGATTGGATGAATTCGCCGCTTCGCTGTACTGGTCGCGAACTTGCGGTGGTAGGTCTGCAGCCCCCGAGCATGTGGCCCGAATCGGGCATGCTCGTGCATCTCGCCTCGTAGCCTTCAACCTCGTGCCCGAGGCAATTTCACGCGAGACCGTCGCCAAAGTGGCGCGTCTGGCTCGCCTCGACTTGACGGATGCAGAGATCGAGCGCATGACGAGCCAGCTGGCCGGCATGCTCGATCACTTTCGCGACGTCGATGCACTGGATTTATCGAATGTGGAGCCGATGAATCAGCCGATTCCGCTCACCAATGTGCTGCGCGACGACGTCGTTGCACCCTCGCTCGACCGCGACGAGGTGCTCGCTTCCGCGCCGGCAGCGCAAGACGGTCGGTTCCGTGTGCCACCAATCATTGGGTTCGAGGAATAGTCGTGGCGCAGCGCCGCACCGTCGTTGATATTGCGGCGGGGGTTTCGAGTGGCGCACTCTCTGCCTCGGCTGTGCTTGAAGAGAACCTTGCAGCCATCGGCTCACGCGAGAAAGAGATTCACGCCTTCAACCTCGTTACTGCCGAGCGAGCCCGTGAACGTGCCGCGCAGATTGATACGGATGTAAAAGCAGGGAAGAAGGTCGGTCGCCTCGCTGGCGTCACCATCGCGCTGAAAGACAACATGTGCACACGCGGTGTGGAGACCACGTGCTCATCGAAGATTCTCGCTGGATGGAAGCCGCCGTATGACGCCACCGTCGTGCGCCGGCTCGCCGACGAGGGCGCAGTATTCGTCGGCAAGACGAATCTCGATGAGTTTGCGATGGGCTCGAGCACCGAAAACTCGGCATTCGGCCCGACTCGCAACCCACTCGACACTTCGCGAGTGCCCGGTGGTTCGAGCGGCGGCAGTGCGGCTGCGGTAGCGGCTGGATTCGCCGCCGCATCGTTCGGCAGCGATACCGGCGGCAGCATTCGGCAACCGGCCGCACTCTGTGGTTTGGTCGGCGTGAAGCCCACGTACGGCACGGTGTCGCGTCAGGGTCTCATTGCGTTCGGGAGCAGCCTCGATCAGATCGGGCCATTCAGCAGCACCGTCGCGGATTCGGCGTTGTTGATGGAAGTCATCGCCGGGCACGACCCGCTCGACTCGACGTCGATTCCGCAACCGGCACCGTCACTGCTGAACGTGCTCGACCAGGGCGTGAAGGGCATGCGCATCGGACGCATCACCGACATGCCTGAAGGTTCGTCGCCCGATGTGCTGGCGCGACTCGAGGCAGCGTTCGAGGCCTTGCGCGGTGCCGGCGCCCAGATTGTCGACGTGAAGATGCCGTCAATGTCGTTCGGCCTCACCGCGTATTACCTGGTGGCACCGGCAGAAGCAAGCAGCAACCTCGCCCGCTTCGATGGTGTGCGCTACGGATTACGCGTTGATGCCAAGGATCTCAACGCAATGTACGGCGCCACTCGCGCAGCAGGCTTCGGTGACGAGGTGAAGCGACGCATCATGCTCGGAACATACGCGCTGTCAGCCGGTTACTACGACGCGTACTACGGCAAGGCGCTAAAGGTGCGCCGCTTGATCGCCGACGACTTCGCCAAGGCGTACGAATCCTGTGACGCGATACTCACACCGACATCACCGACCGTCGCATTCAAGTTCGGTGACAAGACGAGCAACCCGTTGGCGATGTATCTCTGCGACGTATTCACGATCCCCACCAACTTGGCGGGTCACGCAGCGATGAGCGTGCCGTTCGGTACGGGTGAGGCGGGTCTTCCCGTTGGAGTGCAGGTGCTCGCGCCAGCGCTCGGCGAGGCCCCGATGTTCCGTGTTGCGGCAGAACTGGAGCGCAACGCATGAGCACATCCACGGGTGCCGCGCAGAATCCGTCGAGCGTGGTCGCTTCGGCCGAGCAACTTATCGACGGGTGGGAACTCGTCGTTGGTCTTGAAGTGCACGTCGAACTGGCCACCAAGACCAAACTGTTCAGCGCAAGCGCCAACCGGTTCGGTGACGAGCCGAACACGCACATCGACCCGGTAACCCTCGGTTTGCCCGGCGCACTTCCGGTGTTGAATCGTCACGCCGTCGAGCTTGCAATGCGACTCGGGCTCGCACTCAACTGCCGCGTGCAACCGTGCTCGTTCCACCGCAAGAACTACTTCTATCCCGACTTGCCTAAGGCCTACCAAATCAGCCAATACGACCAGCCACTCAACGTTGATGGCTTCCTCATGTTGCCGGGTGAAGTGCGCATCGGTATCGAGCGGGCTCACCTCGAAGAAGACACGGGCAAGTCGACGCACTTCGGCGGGGCAGAAGGTCGCATCCACGGCAGCGAGTATTCGTTGATCGACTTCAATCGCGCCGGGGTGCCGTTGGTAGAGATCGTCTCTCGACCCGACATTCGCACCAGCGAACAGGCCAAACAGTACGTGTCGGAGTTGCGGGCGATCCTGCTCGCCGTCGGTGCCAGCGACGCCAAGATGGAGGAAGGCTCGATGCGCTGCGACGTGAACGTGTCGGTGCACAAACCAGGTACGCCGTTCGGCACGCGTTGCGAAATCAAGAATGTCAACTCGATCCGTGCGGTCGGCCGCGCAATCGACTACGAGGCGCGTCGCCAGATTGACATCATCACGAGTGGCGGCAGCATCAAACAGCAAACACTGCATTGGGATGACGCCGCCGGTCGCACCAATGTGTTGCGCACCAAAGAAGATGCCGACGACTACCGCTACTTCTTGGAGCCCGACCTCGTGCCGCTCGCACCCGACACGGCGTGGGTCGAACAAGTGCGCTCTGCGTTGCCACCGCTGCCCGCCGCCCGTCGCGAGACACTTGCCAAGTTGACCGGTCAATCAAAGGAGAGCGAAGCCGTTGCCGTCGTGGTCGAGCGCGGACAAGATACGTATCTTGCAGAAGTCGCCAAGGTCGGCGGCGATGCGGCGCGGGCGCTCGTGTATGTGCAGCAGGCCTTCGCTGAAGAAGCAGCGTCGCCGCGTGTGCCGGCTGGCGACCTAGCCGCCCTCACGCTGATGGAGAAGAACGCCAAGATCACCGCGACGCAGGCCAAGACGTTGCTCGCGGAACTCGTGGCGAATGGTGGTGGCGATGTGATTGCGATGGCGAAATCGAAGGGTTTTGAAGCGATGGATACGAGTGCACTTGAAGGACTCGTCGATGCAGCCATCGCCGCCGACCCCGACGCGTGGGCGAAGTTCAAGGCCGGGGAGCAAAAAGCAATGGGTGCCCTGGTCGGCGCGGTGATGAAGTCGTCAAAGGGCAAGGCCGACGGCAAAGCCGTCACGGCGTTGCTTCAGGCGAAGGCCAACGCCTGACCGGTTACCCGCAGCGCCACGTCAGCGCCGACCGGTGGCAGCAGTCGCGCATGCAAACGAGCAACGACCACTTCGTCATTCGGTAGGCGCACGTCAATCTCGCCGTCGTGCCCGTAGAAGCGCGATGCGATAACTCGCCCGCGCGGAGAAGTTTCAGTCGGCGAATCGTCGAGTTCGATCTGTTCGGGTCGCACGATCACAGTGACACTTCCATCGGCGGCACGAGCCAGTTGTAGGTTGCCCATCGCACACGACACCGTTGTGCCGCGAGCCTGGCCGCGCAGGTGCACGGCCTCGCCGACGAACTCGGCAACCGCTCGCGATGCAGGTGATCGATACAAGTCGACGGGTGTGCCACGCTGCACGACACGACGATCGAGCATGACTGCAACATTGTCGGCGCAGGACAGTGCCTCTTGTTGATCGTGCGTCACCCACAGGGCAGTGGCCTTCGAGCGGCGCAACGCGTCGACGACTTCGGCGCGCACGCTCGCGCGTAGGGCGGCGTCGAGCGAGGCAAACGGCTCGTCGAGCAAGACGATGGCTGGGTTCGGCGCGAGGGCTCGTGCCAACGCCACTCGCTGTTGCATGCCACCCGACAGTTCTTCGGGGCGTCTGTCGGCACAGTGGGCAAGACCAACGAGTTCGAGCAGATGATTCGTGCGCGCGCGTGATTCCCCCGATCGCCTCTGCTTCAAACCGAAAGACACGTTGTTTGCCACGCTCAGATGCGGGAACAACGCGCCTTCCTGCGGAACGAGCCCGACACCACGATGTTCGGCAGCGACGAGCGAGTCGCCGTCACGTGCCACCTCTCTACCACTGATCACGACTCGACCCTGTTGTGGCGTCTCGAAACCACAGATGATTCGCAGCAAGGTGGTTTTGCCCACCCCCGAAGGGCCGAGCACCGCGGTAATCGATCCGGCCTCCACCTGAAAACTCACGTTGTCGAGCACGACGGTGTCGTCGAAACGATGTGTGACACCAATCAGTTCGAGCGCGGCAGTCATACGGTTACCGGGCGCCACACATTCGAATCACCGTGCCACCTTGACGACTGCCACATGCGAAAGCAACGCAGTTGGCAATGCCGCTAGCAACATGAGCGACACAGCGTACGGGCCGACCGCTCCGAAGTCACTGACGACGCTGTACTTCCAGATGCTGGTAGCCAGAGTTTCCACCTCCGTGGGTCGCAGGATGAGTGTTGTCGGTAGTTCCTTCATCGCCCCGAGCACCGCGAGCGCACCGCCCGCTGCAATTCCTGGTATCGCGAGGGGAATCGTCACACGAAACACCGTCGCCATACGCGACACACCGAGACTTCGCGACACGTCCTCCAACGCCAAGCGCGACTGTTCGATGGAGGTGCGCACTGCACCCACGACCAACGGCAAAAAGATGATCACCTGACCAAAGACGAGGAGCGGTACCTGTTGATACAACGGCCGCACGAGATTGATGCCCAGATACACCACCGACAATGCCACCACGATTCCTGGCAGCGAATGGGTAACGAAGACTGCACCCTCGGTGACATCAGCAAGACGGCCTTTGAATCTTGCGATGAGAATGCCGACGGGTAAGGCGAGTAACAGTGTTGCCAGACCAGTTAGGAAACCAATCCAGAATGACGACATGATCGTTGTGAACACTGCCGACCAATCGGTGGTCGCACTTGCCTCGCGGGTCCATCTGATGGAACTCACCAGTGGCACACCGATGCCGAACCCAATCGAAGTCAGTGCGACCACCAAGGCTGGGGCAACGAGCGTCAGCGTTGTGCGTCGCACTGTTGAGCGGGCAGTGCCGGCCCCGAGTCGTTGCGTGACGCGCGAGCGAAAGTGCCGCTCAAGCACGATCAAGAGCAATGCCATCGCGACGAGCACCAGCGCGAGCGTGGCGGCGCGCGTCGGGTTGAAGCCAGCGCGGTAGGCACCATAGATCACCCAGGTGAAGGTTTCGAGTCGCATTGCCGCCACTGCACCGAAGTCGCTCACGACATACAGCGCCACTAACAATGAACCAGCCCAGATGGCCGGCGCGATTTGTCGAAGCGTCACACGGATGAGCGCTGATGGCGCGCTAGCGCCGAGCGAACGAGCGACGTCCTCCAGCATCGGGTCGGCGCCGCGCAACATTGCAGCGACGGGCAGCATCACGTACGGGTAGCTGGCGAGGGTCAGGACGATGCTGGCCCCAAGGAATCCACTCATTGTCGGAATCCACGAGACCCAGGCGAACGCCGAGAGATACGTCGGTATTGCGAGCGGCATGGCGAGCAACATCAACCACATCGGACGAAGGGGAAGCGACGAGCGCACCACCAACCACGCATTGATCGTGCCCACGACTGCACACGCAACGGTGACGATGAAGGTCAGCAACAGGGTGCGCAGTACCAACGTTGCGGTTCGAGCGAGAAAGATTTCCCGTATCGCATTCTCGACACCCCGCGACAGGCTGGCGTCGAACAGATACACGAGCGGCACGATGGCCACGACCGCTGCGAGCATCGCCGGCGCCGCAATGGCGACGGGTGCCCGCAGCAGTCGTGTCATGGCGTGTGGCTCACCTCGTGAGCAAACCTACTTCTACGAGCAATTCCTGCGTTTCTTCGAGTGACTTGAGATCGGCGAGGTCAACCGCAGGTGGGTTCAATTCAGCCAGCGTCGGCAGACTCACGAAGGGAATGACACCGGGAACCATCGGGTACTCGAAGGTTCGTCCGGCGAAGTACGACTGACCTGCAACCGAGAGAAGATAACGAACGAACACGAGCGCCGCGGCGCTCTTCTTGCTCGACGCAAGCACGCCGACTCCGGCGACGTTCACGAGACTGCCCGCATCGCCGTCCTTGAAATAGTGGTTCTTGGCAACGACCTTGTCGGCACCCACTTTCGAAATCAATTCGTACAAGTAGTAGTGGTTGATGAGCCCCATCGCCACCTCACCTGCGTTCACGGCATCGCGCACGACACCGTTCTTTTCGTAGGCAACCGGCTGATTGGCAGCCAGACCCGTCAGCCACGCACGTGCGCCATCGTCGCCTCGGGTGAGTCGCAACGCGGTGACGAACGACTGCCAAGAAGCGTTCGATGGTGCGTAACCGATCTTCCCCTTCCACTGCGGATCAAGCAGGGCATCCAACGATGCAGGTGGCGTGGGAACGAGTTCGGGGTTGTACACGAGGGTGCGTGCACGACCGCTGGTTGCCACCCACGCGCCGCTCGTCGAGCGGAACTTGCTGTCGACTGCATCGATGACATCGGCGGGCAGTGCAGTGAGCAAGCCGGCAGATTCGATCGCACCAAGTGCACCCGCATCCTGCGAGAAGAAGATGTCGGCAGGTGACTTGTTGCCTTCGGTCAGGAGCAGTGCCGCAAGCTCGCCGCTGTCGCCGTAGCGCACCTCGACATTCACGCCGGTGTCTGCCGTGAATTGTGCGAAGAGCGACTCCATCAGTGCTTCACTGCGACCGCTGTAGATGGTGATTGTCTCACCGCGAACGTCGATGTCCGTCGGCGCGTCGGTGGTGGCGGGTGCTGCCGTGTCACTTGTGGTGTCGGTAGTGCTGCTCGAACATGCGCTGATGAGTGCTATCGGTGCAAACAGACCAACGATGGCCAGTACGGTGCGTCGCGAGAGATGCTGTCGAGTCATGATGTGCTCCTTCATAAGATTTGTTAGGTATACCTGACAACTAGTTAGGTTAGCCTAACAGCGCGCTGCTGTCAACCCCACACGGCATGCATCGGTTGCGTCGTAGCGTGACGGCGTGACTACGCCAAAAGAAACGCGCGTCGACATAAAACCGCGTAGCCGTGATGTCACCGACGGGCTGCAAAAGGCGGCATCACGCGCCATGTTGCGTGCGGTTGGTCTTGGTGACGGCGACTGGGAGAAGCCACAGATCGGAATCGCCTCGGCTTGGAACGAAGTGACGCCGTGCAACGTGTCGCTGCGCCGCTTGGCCGCGCAATCAAAGCTGGGTGTTCGCGCCGCCGGTGGAGTTGCGCTGGAGTTCGGCACCATCACCGTGAGTGATGGCATCAGCATGGGTCACGAGGGCATGCGCGCCTCGCTCGTGAGTCGCGAAGTGATCACCGACAGCGTCGAAACGGTGGTGCACGCCGAACGTTTCGATGGGTTCGTCGGGCTTGCCGGTTGCGACAAGAGCATTCCGGCGATGTTGATGGCGGCCGCACGGCTGAATCTTCCGAGTGTGTTCGTCTACAACGGTTCGATCCTCCCCGGTGTGCACAAGGGCAACAACATCGACATCACCACGGTGTTCGAGGCGGTTGGTGCGTGCGCGGCCGGCACTATGACGCGTGATGAAGTAGACGAAATCGAACGTGCCGCCTGCCCGGGCGAAGGCGCATGCGGCGGCATGTTCACCGCCAACACCATGTCGAGCATTGCCGAGGCGCTCGGCATGAGCCTGCCCGGCACTGCGTCGCCGCCGGCAATCGATTCGCGTCGTGATGCTGATGCGCGCCGTGCCGGTGAAGCGGTGGTCAACTTGCTGCGACTCGGCATTTATCCGCGTGACATCATGACGAAGAAGGCGTTCGAAAACGCCATCGCCATCGTGAACGCACTCGGTGGCAGCACCAATGCGGTGTTGCACCTGTTGGCGCTGGCGAACGAGGCTGGCGTCAAACTCTCGCTCGACGACTTCAACCGCATCGCCGCGCGCGTGCCGCACATTGCCGACACCAAGCCCGGTGGTCGGTACCACATGACCGACATCGATCGCATCGGCGGCGTTCCAGTGGTGATGAAGCACCTGCTCGATGCGGGGTTGTTCCACGGTGATGTCATGACGTGCACGGGCAAGACGATGGCGGAGAACCTCGCTGAATTGCGCCCGCCTGCACCGGACAACGACGTGATTC
>VGBY01000008.1 GCA_016870295.1 Actinomycetota bacterium | reverse complement strand
TCCACTGCGAATCCAGAGGCCGCAATTTCCGGCGGTCCAAGGAATGCAAGGGAACCAGTCACCGGAAGGATCGTTCCGATGTTGAGGGTGGTGACTGCGCAGTCCGAAGCTTCCTCTGCAGGTGCCTCGGTCTCCTCAGTTACCTCCTCGGCCGCTTCGTCATCGCCGCCGCAGGCCGCGAGCACGAGTGCTCCGGCTGCAACCAGCGCGCCGAAACGACGCATGTTGGTTTTCTTCATTTGTTACTCCCCCTAGGAGTGGGGCGGTATCGGACCGCCCCGATTGGGTGCGCTCACCCTAGCGGGGGGAGGCGGCTTTGTGGAGGCGGTCCCGGATGGCGTGCCCTAGCCCACGCGGGGGAGGCAGGAGCACATTGACATCGTGTACACCTCGGCGGTCAAGGTCACGCAGTGAGGCATAGAGGGTGCGGGCGACGAGCGCGAGATCGTGCGAGCAGTCCAGCACCGCGGCGCTTGCGTGGGGGAGCGGTGCACCAACTTCGACCAGGTGGAGGCGCGCCGCGGGCGCGTAGTGGCGCGCCAGCATGCCAGGGGCGCGGGATTCACCGGTTGGTTCGCTGGCCAGCGTCACGCCGTGCGGATCAAGCAGTGCTGCAATGTCTTCGGCGGTAATCGCTCCGGGACGCAGGATTTCGGGCTGCGGCGTGGTGCAGTCGACGATGGTCGACTCGACACCGACCTCGCACTCACCACCATCAACAACGAGTTCAATGTCGGCACCGAGATCGTCGGCCACGTGGCGAGCCGTGGTGGGGGATACCTGTCCGAAACGATTCGCCGACGGTGCGGCGACAGGCTTCCCGAGTTGCGCGATGATCGCCAACGCTGCTGGATGGGCTGGCACGCGCACGGCGACAGTGTCGCGACCGCCCGTCACCGCGCGACTCACGGTGTTGTTCGCCGGCACGATCACCGTCAGTGGTCCCGGCCACGCGTGTGCAGTAAGCACCCGACAGGTATCGCTCACATCGACGGCGATCGTGTCGAGTTGGGATGCGTCGGCAACGTGCACGATCAGCGGATGACTCGTGGGCCGACCCTTCACCGCAAACACACGGCGCACTGCGGCGTCGTTCGTGGCGTCGGCCGCCAACCCGTAGACGGTCTCGGTGGGCAGACCGATGATGCCACCGCGTCGCAACACCTCGACCGCCTGCGCGATGCCGCGTTCGTCGGCAACGACGATTCGACGCCCAATGCGACTCACGATGCGACTCACTGCGCTCCGAGAAATTCGAGCACCGCATCGATGAACTCGAACGACTCCGGCGTGCGGAAGTGATCGATGCCCTTCAGTGAGAGCAGCGTGGCGTTCGGCAGCGCGGCGACCAACTTGTCGGCTGGTGCCGAGAAGTCGTTGTCGCCGAGCACGACGAGCACCCGGTTCGAGATCCTCGCCAGTTGTTCATGTGTCATCGGCTCTTCACGCGCGCGACGCAGCACGGCGGCAAGTGCGAGTGGATCATTGTGCGCCTCGTTACCGATCTTTCCGAAGATGCGCGCGGTGACATCACCGGGCTCGGCGCGACCTTCGAGCCCCGCGAGAATTCGGCTGGAGCGTGCCGGGTCGTGCGGAACGAACACGCCGTCGCCGATTCCCGCCAGCACCACTTTGTTGAATGCGTGTGGTGCGTGAATCAACGACCGCAGCAGTGTGATGGCGCCGAGCGAGAACCCGACGGCGTCCACGCGCGGCGCTCCATCGGTTGATGCGGCACCGTCGCCCTGCGCAACGCCGTTCACTCGGTCGAGCAGATCTCCCGCAAGGTCGCGGTAATCGTTCGGGTCGTGCGACTTCGTTGCGGTGCCGTGGCCAGGTAGGTCGTAGGGCAACACGCGGCGTCCGGCATCGGCGAGCAGGTCGACGAGCCCCGCTCGTCGCCACGTGCGGTCGAACGATCCGGCCCAGCCGTGCACCAGCAAAACGGGGGACACCGCATTGGGCAGTGCGGTTACAGGCGGTTTCGAATCAGTCATGCCGTGCGACTCGCAACAGTAGCCTTGGAAAGTCGGTGTAACGCCGCTTGAGGAGGTTCGTCGTGCAGTTTCTGAACGGCCATCCGAACTACGACCTTACGTACAGCGACGTCTTCCTCGTACCCAATCTCTCCTCGGTGTCGTCGCGCATGCACGTGGATCTGACCACGCCCGACGGCATCGGCACCACCATCCCGATCGTCGTATCGAACATGACGGCGATAGCCGGCCGACGCATGGCCGAAACGGTGGCTCGCCGCGGCGGCATCGTCGTGTTGCCACAGGACATTCCGCTCGACGTGGTGGAAACGGTGGTCTCGTTCGTCAAATCACGCCACACGGTGTACGACACTCCGATCACGATGTCGGGTCACGACACGGTCGGTGAGGCGCTCAGCCTCGTGCACAAGCGTTCCCACGGCGCCATCGTGGTGGTCGACGACGACCAGGCACCAATCGGCATCTTCACCGAGCACGATGCGGCGGGCTTCGACCGTTTCACGCAGATCGCCAACGTGATGAGTCGCGAAGTATTCACGTTGCCCGACGAGCTCGACGCCCAGACGATGTTCGAGCGGCTGTCGGAAGCGCGACTCTCGTTTGCCCCGATTACGGCGAATGACGGTCGTCTGCTCGGTTGCATCACGCGCAAGGGTGCGCTGCGCAGCACCATCTACAAACCTGCCGTCGACCGCGATGGTCGGTTGATGATCGCCGTCGCCGTCGGGGTCAATGCCGATCCCGCGACACGCGCCAAGGCACTGGTCACCCTCGGAGTCGATGTCGTCGTCGTCGACACTGCCCATGGTCACCAGGACCGCATGCTCGACGCGGTGAGCGAAGTGCGTCGCAGCGTCGACACGACACCCGTCGTGGCGGGCAACGTGGTGACCGCCGTCGGAACGCGCGACTTGATCAACGCCGGTGCCGACATCGTGAAGGTGGGCGTCGGACCCGGCGCGATGTGCACCACCCGCATGATGACCGGAGTCGGGCGACCGCAGTTCTCGGCCGTGCACGAGTGCGCCGCCGCGGCGCGCGCCCTCGGCAAGCACGTGTGGGCCGATGGCGGCGTGCGGTATCCGCGCGACGTGGCGCTCGGTCTGGCCGCGGGTGCGGGCAACGTGATGTTTGGTTCGTTGCTCGCCGGCACCTACGAATCCGCCGCCGACACGCTGCGCGATGCGCAAGGTCGCTTGTACAAGGAGAGTTTCGGCATGGCCTCGAATCGCGCCGTGCGCAACCGCACCCGCTCGGAGACCGCCGTCGAACGCGCCCGCAAGGAGTTGTTCGAAGAAGGCATCAGCACCTCACGGATGTATCTCGACGCACAACGACCCGGCGTTGAGGACATCATCGACCAGATCGTTGCTGGTGTGCGGTCGTCGTGCACCTATACGGGCGCGCGCAGCATCGACGACTTTCACGCGCGTGCGACCGTCGGCGTGCAGAGCGCTTCGGGGTACGACGAAGGTCGCCCGATCGACACCAGTTGGTGATGAACCCACTCGTCATCGCCATCGACGGGCCGGCAGGCGCAGGCAAGTCGACGATCGCCAAGGCGCTCGCCGCCGACATCGGTATCGAGTACCTCGACACCGGGGCGATGTACCGCGGTGTCACCTACGAGGTGTTGAAGCGCGGGTTGGAGGCCACCGACATCGATGCCGTCTCTCGTATCGCGCAAGAAGTGCAGTTCGTGCAAACCCGCGACAGCCTCCACGTGAATGGTGTCGATGCGACGGCGGCGATTCGCACGCCGGAGGTTGATGCCGCAGTCAGCCATGTGGCCGCCAACTCCGCGGTGCGCGAGGAGATGCGCGCGCGACAGCGTCAGTGGATCGCCGACCACGGTGGAGGCGTCGTCGAGGGTCGCGACATCGGCTCCGTCGTATTCCCTGATGCCACGCTCAAGGTGTACCTCGTTGCCTCGCCGCTGGTGCGCGCCAAGCGTCGCGTCGCCCAGCACGGGGGAGACGTCGACGAAATCGCGCGGGCCATCACCGAGCGAGACCAACGCGACTCCACACGCGAAGACAGCCCGTTGCGGCGTATGCCCGATGCGGTGATCGTCGACACGAGCGACCATTCGGTGGCACAGGTGATCGCCGAGATTCGCCAGCACCTTGCCGAACGAGGCAATGTCGCCGAACGGGGCAATGTCGCCGACTCGAGCAACGTCGCTGGCGGAAACAACCTCACTGGACGCGCCAATTCGTCATGACGAAATTCGAGGCGCGTCTCGTCGGACAGTCGCTGGCCACTCGTGTCGCCTACGTCGTGGTGCGCGACGTGCTGCTCGTGCTCTGCAAGATCTGGTTTCGCGTCTCAGTGAGCGGGCGAGAGCACCTACCGAATTCCGGCGCCTACATCATCGCCCCGGTGCACCGCTCGAACATCGACACGCCACTGTCCTCGTTCGTCACGCGCCGACGCGTGCGATTCATGGGCAAGGATTCCCTCTGGAAGCAGAAACACATCGGCAAATTCTTTTCCCTGCTCGGTGGATTCCCGGTCACGCGGGGGGCCGCCGACTTTGAGGCATTGAAGCGCTGCGTGGCGGTGCTCGATGGCGGAGAACCACTCGTCATGTTCCCCGAAGGCACCCGCCAGAGTGGCACACTCCTACACCCACTGTTCGAGGGGCCGGCCTATGTCGCGTTGAAGCGCGGTGTGCCGATCGTGCCGGTCGGTATCGGCGGCAGTGAGCGAGTAATGCGCAAGGGGTCCAAGATGATCTGGCCGCGCAAGTGCCACGTGACGATCGGTGCGCCGATCGCGGTCGAGCACGGCGGCAGTGGCCGGGTCGACCGCGAGCGCATGACGCAGATCACCGCCGAGTTGGCGGAGCAACTCCAAGCGGTGTTCGACGACGCGCGACGACACGCCGGCGACTAATCGCAGTCGGTGCCGCTCGCACTGGTATCTAGCCGCGCAAGAATGCGCGCGCGATCTTCGGTAGGTCGGCTGCGTCGCTGACGCCACACACTTCGCGGGCTGAATGCATGGAGAGTTGCGGCACACCGACATCCACAGTGTCGATACCGAGGCGAGTTGCGGTGATCGGTCCGATCGTGGAACCACACGGCATGTTGTTGCGCGAGAAAAACACCTGGTGCCCGACATTCGCCGAATCGCACGCTGCCAAGAAGGCAACGGCCGACGAAGCCGACGTCGCATAGCGCTGGTTGGAGTTGGTCTTCAACGCCACACCCTGATTGATGAGTGGCGCGTGCTTGTGATCGTGGCGCTCTTGGTAGTTGGGGTGCACGGCGTGCGCGTTGTCGCACGACAAGCACGACGACTTCGGCAGCATCGTGAGATACTCGCCGCGCGACTTGCCGAGCGACTCCGCGATTCGCTCGAGCAGGTGCTCGAGCATCGGTCCGCCGGCGCCAGTGGTGCTGTCGCTGCCGACTTCTTCGTGATCGAACAGCGCAATCACCGCAACACCGTCGTTGCCGCTCAGCTTGGCGATTGCATCCACGGCGGCCCAGCACGACAACTGGTTGTCCAGCCGACCCGATGCGACGAGTGATGCATCGGCGCCGAGCAATCGTGCCGGCTCGTGATCCACCAACTGCGAATGTGTCGTCGCGACGTCCTCGAGCGAGACGCCCGCCAAGTGGGCGGCGACGGCGTGCACAGGAATGATGTCGTCGCCGGTCGACCACACCGGACGCAGATGGGCGTGCTTGTCGAGCACGACGCCGTTCTCGTTCACCCCGCGGTCGAGATGAATCGCAAGTTGTGGCAAGCGAGCCACCGGCGAGGCTGAGCGAAACAGCGCCACACCACCGTCACCTTTCACGACGTGCCCCGCGATGTCGAGGTCTCGGTCGAGCCATGAGTTGAGCAGGGGCGAGCCGTACACCTCGACTTCCAACGTGCCGAAGTTGACGGCAACGCCCTCGGGGTTGGACTTCAGATGCAAGCCCGGCGAGTCGGTGTGGGCCCCGACGATACGAAACTTGTCGTTGCTCCGCGCCGACGTGACGAAGGCGATGAGGGCGCCGCCACGCGTGACGAAACCCTTGACGACACGCCCGGTGAAGTCGGGAAGTTCGCTCGCGTTGTCGAACCACACGAACCCCGCGTCGAGCAGGCGGCGGGCGGCTGTGGCCACCACATGATGCGCCGTGGGGGATTGGTCGAGGAAGCTGCAGAGATCGTCGATCGTCGCATCGACCGACGACGTGCTGCTCGGCTGGCGACGCGACACAGCCGAATTGCTGGCGTTGCGGCGGGGCTTAGCCGCTTTGGTTGCCGAACGGGATTTCGACCGTGACGTCACGCCCCAAGAACCTACAGGTCACGTCGCTCACATCACCCTGTTCGACCTTGGCCTGAATGGTCGCAATGCAGGCCGACAAAGCATCACGCTGGTTGAACCCGAAGTAGATGAGCGCCGCGAACACCGCCATGAGCAACAACTTCGTGACTACCGAGGACACGAACTTCAGCACCAAGAGCACACCGAGCACGCCCACCACCATCGCAATGAGCGACGCATCGCGCGCCGACTGTGCGTCGAACGAAGAGAGATCCATGCCGCCTAAATACTGCCAGCCACAACTTCATAGACTGCGCATAGGAGGCGAGTCGCACGCGGCACACAGATGAATGATCAGCCAATCTCCATGTCGCGCAGTGGACCACCGGAGACCGTCTTGCCAGCGGTTGACGTCGCCATCATTCACGCTCTGAAACAGGCGCAGGCAGCATCACCTGCTGCGCGACGCGACGCGATTGCCGCAGTCGTCGCCAAACATCCGACGTGCTTGCACGCGTGGGCGGCGCTCGGCCGTGCGAGCACACCCGGTATCGATGCGTACATGGCGTTTCGTGTCGGTTACCACCGCGGTCTCGATCAGTTGCGCGGCAGCGGCTGGCGCGGTTCGGGCTTCGTGCGCTGGCAGCACGAATCCAACCGCGGGTTCCTGGAGTGCCTGGAAGGCTTGGCGGTGAATGCTGGCATCATCGGCGAGGAAGCCGAAGCCACGCGGTGCCAGCAGTTTCTCATTCAATGCGACCCACGAGGTCGCGGCTGAGCGCCGCCCGACAGCACCCAACGAAGTTTGCGCTCGGCGCCGTGCTGGTTGGCGGGGCGAGTCGTCGGTTCGGCAGCGACAAAGCCGCAGCGCAGTTCCGTGGTCGCACGCTGCTCGACACAGCACTTCTCACCTTGGGTGGCGTAGGGCTGGCACAACTGTCGTATGTCGGTGGAGCGGCGCGCGACACGGTGCCACCTGACGTGGTGCATCTCGCCGATGCACCGGAACTCGAGCCGTGCATGTTGCGCGGCGTGGTGAGTGCGCTCGAATGGGCCCAGCAACGACAACTCGATCGGGCGATGATCCTTTCGTGCGACATCCCGCTCGTTACCGCGAATACCGTGGCGCGCGTGCTCGGCGCACTGCACGACACGACCGCGAACACGGGGCACGATATGCGGCGACCACACATCGCCGTCGCACACGGCGAACGCGATCACTGGTCGTGCACCGCGATTCACTGCGATGCACTCATCAGTCTCCGCGCGTCACTCGCGCACGGCGAGCGCGCCATGCATCGGGCGACCGCTGCATTGCGCGTCGTAAGGGTTGCCGTAGCGGAGCACGAACTGACGAACGTGAACGACCTCGCCACGATGGAGGGCATCACGAAAGATTCGATGATGCATGAGTAGGCTCACTCGCCGTGTCAATCAGGGAAATCTCCGCCGGCGAACTCGCAACCATCCTCGAACGCGGTGGTGCAATCATCGATGTGCGCGAGCCCGACGAGTATCGCGAGGGCCATGTCCCGGGTGCCCAGTTGATTCCCCTGGGTACGGTGCCCGAGTCACTCGACGCCTTCCGCAAATCCGTGCCGGTGTACGTGGTGTGCCAGAGCGGTGGACGCAGCCTGCGAGCCTGCGAGTTCTTGCACAACGCCGGGATCACCAACGTGGTAAACGTGGCGGGCGGCACGATGGGTTTCGCCGCCCTCGGCAACGAGCTGACGAGCGGCGACCAGCCGTGATTCGCGGGGTGCCGGCGTGAATCTCGCCGAGCACTTCGTTGATGATGATGCAGCGTTAGCCGACGTCGTCGCCGACGCAGCCCGCGCGCCGCTGTACGCACTCGACACGGAGTTCCACCGCGAGCGGACGTACTTCCCCCGACTCGCCCTGGTGCAACTGCAATGGGGGACGACGAACGTGCTCATCGACCCGCTGGCCGTCGACCCTCGGGGGCTGGCACCGCTCTTGCGCAGCGACAGTCTTGCTGTGCTGCACGCGTCGCAACAGGATCTCGAAGTTCTGCAGTACGCGGTGGGCTGCGTACCGAACCGCATGTTCGACACCCAACTCGCCGCCGGTTTCATCGGCTACTCCACGCCGTCGCTCGCCAACCTCGTGCAGTCGTTGTTGAAGGTCACGCTGTCAAAGAGTGACCGTCTCACCGACTGGATGCGCCGCCCACTCACCAAGAGCCAGAGCGAATACGCGCGCAGCGACGTGGCCTATCTCGAACAGCTCTACATGCGCATCTCGGCGCGGCTCACCGAACTGCAGCGCACCTCGTGGGTCGAGCAGGCGTGCGAAGAACTCCGGCAGCGCCCGTGGGGCGAGAGCAACCCCGATGACGCATGGCTGCGGATCAAGGATGCGCGCGGACTGAAGGGTGCATCGCGCGGTGCCGCCCAGGCACTGGCGGCGTGGCGCGAGCGGCGGGCGATGACCACGAACGTGCCGTTGCGCCGGGTGATGAGCGACATTGCCCTCGTTGGGATCGCCCAGGCCTTGCCCGATTCCACCGAAGCCCTGGCCCACGCCCGCGGTGTGGACGAGCGGTACCTCGGCGGCTCGCTCGCTCGCGAAATTTTGGCGGCGGTGCGCGACGGGCGGGAACGCGTCGTCGAAGTGGAATCGAACGGGCACGATCCGTTGGAAAAGCGCCTGCGTCCTGCCGTCACGCTGGTGACCGCGTGGATCGGCGAACTTGCCAACCAGCACCAGATCGACCCCACGCTCGTCGCCACCAACCGCGACATCGTGGCGCTGCTCGCCGGAGGTGACTCCCGTCTCGCCGAGGGCTGGCGACGAGAACTGGTCGGGCACGACATCGAGGCGCTGCTCGACGGGGAGTCGGGGCTCTCCTTCGACCGCGAAGGTCGATTGCGCCTCATCCCTGCCAAAGACGCCGAACGCGAGTAAACTCGTATCTAATGCCCATCGCCTAGGCGGATGGCCCTCGCGGCTCCGCTACTACAAACGGAGCCCACTCGTGAAAAAGGGACGTCATCGTCGGTTTGAAGAAGCGCGCCGCCTGAAGCAGTCCGGCCCCACGGCCGAAGACCTCGGGCTCTCTGCGCAGAAGTCCACCAAGAGCGAAGAGGACGAGTTCGCCGAGATTGCCGAGCGGTACGGCGTGGTGTTCGATGAAGACGGCGAGATCGCCGGCGACGACAGCGAGGACACCCCCTCCTGAACGAACTGATCCGCAACGTCGCCATTGTGGCGCACGTTGACCATGGCAAGACGACGCTGGTTGACGAGCTGCTGCGCCAAACCGGAACGTTCGCCGCGCACCAGAACGTGGTGGAACGCGTCATGGACTCCAACGATCAAGAGCGCGAGCGCGGCATCACGATCTTGGCAAAGGCCGCATGCGTGCATTGGCGCGGAGTGAAGATCAATCTCGTAGATACACCCGGTCACGCCGACTTCGGCGGCGAGGTGGAGCGCGCCTTGGCACTCGTCGACGGTGTGCTGTTGCTCGTCGACGCAGCAGAAGGCCCCTTGCCCCAAACGCGCTACGTGCTGTCGAAGGCACTGGCGCAGGATCTCCCCGTCGTGCTCGTCATCAACAAAGTCGACCGCAGCGACGCGCGACCCGACGAGGTGCTGCTCGACGTCGAGCATCTCTTCCTCGACCTCGCCCACAAGGATGAACACCTCAACTTCCCGGTGATTTCGGCGGTGGCTCGCGAGGGTCGCGCGATGAAGGGCGTCGGCATGCCCGGGCAGGATGCCGATCTCGTGCCGCTGCTCGACGCGATTCTCGATGCGATTCCGGTCCCTGCCGGGGATGCCAGTGCACCGCTGCAGGCTCTCGTCACCAACCTCGACGCGAGTGACTATCTCGGGCGGTTGGCGATCGGTCGCGTGCACGCCGGCACGCTGCGACGTGGCGACACGGTGTCACTGCTGGCCAAGCCCGTCGACGGCCAGCCGAGCGTGTTGCGCCGCCGCATCTCGCACCTCTCGCAATTCTCCGGCATCGACCGCACCGAAGTGGACACGATTGCCGCCGGCGACCTCTTCATCGTCGCGGGAATCGACGAGGTGGAGGTCGGCGACACGCTCGGCGACCTCGAGAATCCCGTCGCACTTGCCCGACTCGAAGTGGATGAACCCGTCTTGCGCATGAGTTTCTCCGTGAACAACTCGCCGTTCGCCGGCCGAGAGGGCCAGTTCGTCACCAGCCGTCACTTGCTCGACCGCCTCAACCGCGAGGTTCTCGGCAACGTGTCGATCAAACTGCGCGAGACGGATTCTCCCGACGTGCTCGAAGTAGCGGGGCGTGGCGAACTGCAGCTCGCCGTGTTGATCGAGAACATGCGTCGCGAGGGCTACGAACTGCAAGTGAGCCGACCGGAGGTCATCACCAAAGAAGTCGGGGGCAAGACGCACGAGCCGTTCGAACGCGGCACCATCGATGTGCCCGACGAACATGTCGGCGCCGTCACACAGGTGCTGGCGCCACGCCGTGGCCGCATCGTTGACATGCGTCCGGGCGATGCGGGGCGCACCATCGTGCACTTCGTGGCGCCGTCACGCGGGCTCATCGGGTTCCGTTCGCTGTTGCTCACCGTCACGCGCGGCACCGCGCTCATTCATCAGAGTTTCGCCGGCTTCGAGCCGTTCGCAGGCGAGGTGCCACACCGCCTCGGCGGGGCGATGATCGCCGATCGCGTCGGACAGGTCACCGCGTACGCGCTCGACAACCTGCAGTTGCGTGGCACGCTCTTTGTCGAGCCGGGCGATCAGGTGTACGAAGGCATGGTGGTGGGCGAGTGTGCGCGAGGCGAAGAGATGGTCGTCAACGCCGTTCGCGCCAAAGAGAAGACCAACATCCGCACCCACAGCCACGACGACGGTGTGAAGTTAGCGGCGCCGGTGATTCACACGCTTGAGTCAGCCATCGAATGGATTGCCGACGACGAACTCGTCGAAGTGACGCCGAAGGCGATCCGCATCCGCAAGCGTTGGTTGGGCCTCGAAGACCGCCGCCGCGCCAATAAAAAGGGCGCCTAACGTCTGACGTCATGGCCGACCTCGACGAACTGATCGAACGGTTGCGCTCGGTGTCGGAAGATCTGGCCGATCGCGCCATCAACGTGTTGTCCGAAGCGTCACGGGCTGGTGAGACCAAGCGACCCGCAGAGGAGCGTGCCCTCACTCAGGCGCGTCGCGCGGTGGAAAAGGCAATCGTCGTCTTGGAGAAGTTGCAGGGTGACGCCACCCAAGACGGCGAGTAGCGCCGCTAGCGAGCGCCGCGCAACTGGTGCTACGGGATCAACGAGCGCCGCGCAACTGGTGCCTCGGGATCAACGGTCGCCGCGTAGCACCGCGGCTTTCGTCGTGAGCGCCGTGATCAACTCGTCGAAACTCTTCTGAAACGACGACACACCCTCGCGCTCCAACTGGTCGGCCACGTCGGTGAGATTCACTCCCGCTGCAGCGAGGTCGGCCCACACTTGCCGGGCGCGTGGCACATCGGCATCGATGGTGCGCGCGAGTTGACCGTGATCATCGAACGCCTCGAGCGTGTTGTCGGGCAGCGTGTTGACGGTGTTGTGACCGATGAGCTCGTCGACGTACAACGTGTCGCGATACGCCGGATTCTTCGTTGACGTCGACGCCCACAACGGACGCTGCACCCGCGCACCGTAGATCGCCAGACGCTTGAATCGCGCACTCTCGTGTTTTTCGCGATACAGCGAGTAGGCGAGTCGCGCCTGTGCGATTGCAGCCTCGCCGCGCAGCGCGAGCGCAGCGTGGGTGCCGATCTTCTCCAGTCGACGGTCGACTTCGGTGTCGACGCGCGAAATGAAGAAGCTTCCCACCGAAGCCACGTCCGACAAGTCGCGAACCCCGCCGGCGAGACGATCTTCCAACCCCGAGATGTAGGCGTCGAGCACGTCGGCGTAGCGCTCGAGACTGAAGATCAGCGTCACGTTCACGCTGCGACCCTCGGCGATCATCGTGCGAATCGCGGGCAGACCCTCGATCGTTGCCGGAATCTTGATCATCACGTTCGGGCGAGCAATCCGCTCGTGCAGGTTGCGCGCTGCCGCCAGCGTGCCGCTGCCATCGTGGGCCAGCGATGGGTCGACCTCGACGCTCACGTATCCGTCGCCGCCCGCGGATTCCGCGTACACCGGCGCGAACACGTCAAGTGCTGCGTCGATGTCGCTCAGCACCATTTGCCAATACGCATCAATCGGTTCGGCGTTCTTGCGGGCCAACGACTCAAACTGCGAGTCGTAATCGGTCGATCCCTGAATCGCTTTCTGGAAGATCGTCGGGTTGCTCGTCAGCCCACGCACACCGCGATCACGCAGCGCCGCCAACTGGCCTCCGGTAATCCACCCGCGACGCAGATTGTCGAGCCACGGGCTCTGTCCGAATTCGGCGGAGAGTCGTCGTAGCAGGTTCGCCATCAGAGACCCATCGTGTCGAGCAGATCGCGGGCCCGCGCGACGACGTGCTCGGTGGAGATGCCGAGCCGCGTGAGCGCAACGTTGCCCGGGGCACTCGCCCCAAACCGGTCGATACCGATCGCATCGTCAGCGAACGTGCTCCAGCCGAACGTGCTGCCCGCTTCCACCGACAGCACCGGCACACCGATCGGCAGGATGTGCGAACGCACCGTCGAATCTTGTGCGGCGAACAACTCGGGGCAAGGCATCGATACCACGCGAACCTCCATGCCGCTTTCACCAAGCACGCGCGCCGCATCAACCGCCACCGCTGCCTCGGCACCAGTGGCCACGATGATGAGTCGCGGCGAACCATCCGTGTCACGCACGATGCCTGCACCGCGGTGCACGGCGTGACCGTCGGTGACGATCGGCGTGTTCTGTCGCGAGAGGATCAGCGCGGTCGGCCCGTCGTGATCGCAGGCCTGTCGCCACGCGTGGGCGGTTTCGTTGGCGTCGGCGGGACGCACGACCCGCAAACCGGGAATCACGCGCAACGAGGCCAACTGCTCGACGGGCTGGTGCGTGGGGCCGTCTTCGCCCACGCCGACGGAGTCGTGCGAGAAGACGAAAATCACCTTGGCACGTGAGAGCGCCGCGAGTCGCACCGCGGGCCGCATGTAGTCGGCAAAGACAAAGAACGTGCCGATGGCCGGCAGGATCCCACCGTGCAACGCCATTCCGACGGCGATGGCTCCCATCGCGTGCTCGCGGACCCCGTAATACAGTTGCCGACCCTCGGGGTGTGCGGCGGAGAGCGCCGTCGCACCCGAGAGTTTGGCACCGGTGTTACCGGTGAGGTCGGCGGCACCCACGACGAGACCTGGCAGATCGTCGCGCGCGGCATCAATCGACTTCTGCACCGCGACGCGTGTGGCGATGCTGGCCGTCGGGTCGAACGTCGGCGCAGCGGATGCCCATTCGTCGCTGTGCGGGGGATGCCACGCGTGCTGCCACTCCTGCCCGGCGCGCGCCGCGACCTTGGCGTGCGCACCACTGGCCGCCGCGCCACGCGCTCGGGCGTGCGCCCGAATGGCATCGACGACTTTGGTGTCCACCCAGAACGGTTCGTCGGGAATGCCAATCACCTTCTTCGTCGCCGACACGTGCGCGGCGCCGAATGGGTTGCCGTGCGCCTCGGGCGCGTCGGTGAAGTCGGGCGAAGGAGTACCGATGTGCGTGCGCAAGACGAGCAACGTCGGCGAACCGCGATGGGATTTCGCACTGTTCAGTGCCTGCTCGAGTCGGTCGAGATCGTCGCCGACATCGCCGAGTTCGACGACGTGCCAGCCATAGGCGCGAAACCGCTGCGACACATCGTCACTGCACGAGAGATCAGTTGCGCCGTCGATCGTCACCTTGTTGTCGTCGAACACGCAGATGAGATGGTCCAATCGTTGGTGGCCGGCAAGTGACGCCGCTTCGTGACTGATGCCCTCCATGAAGCACCCATCGCCGGTGGTGACGAACACGTGATGGTGGTGAAGTTCCTCGCCGAAGCGCGCCCGCAAGTGCCGTTCGGCAATCGCCATGCCGACCGCATTGGCGAACCCCTGACCGAGCGGACCCGTCGTTACTTCGACGCCAGCGGTGTGGCCACGCTCGGGGTGCCCGGGCGTCGCCGAACCCCACTGCCGGAACGCGCGCAGGTCGTCGAGCTCGAGCCCGTAGCCGTTCAGATACAGCGCTGCGTATTGCAGGATCGACGCATGACCGTTGGAAAGTATGAAGCGGTCGCGGTTGCTCCACTCGGGTTGCGTCGGATCATGACGCATCACCCGGCTGTACAGCACGTGGGCAAGCGGTGCGAGCGCCATCGCCGTGCCCTGATGGCCACTCTTGGCGGCGAGTGGTGCATCCATCGCCAATCCGCGAATCATCGCGACGGCGAGACGATCCTCTTCTTTCGAAAGCGCGTTCGCCACGTGAGCGACGATAGTTGGCGCGAGGACGCCTACGCCGACACTGGCGGCAATACGGTGAGCGGCACCGCCATCCAGTCGCCGGTGCCGATGCGACAGTGCGCGAGCACCTGGCCGTATTCATCGATCGGCAACTCGGCACGCACGAGGCGATAGGTGAACTTGCCCGGGTCGACGCGAAACGGCGACACGTTCTGCGCGAGCGGGGGAGTCGATTCGGGGTCGACATCGGTCTTCTGATACACCACCTGCAAGATGCCGTCACCCGACTCGTGCGGCGGACAATGGATCAACACCACCAGGTGCGGCGACAGCGTGCACGGCACGGGGCTGGGAGCCACTTGGGAAAAGAAGACACCGGTCAAGTCGATGCGCGTCGACGGGCCTTCGACTTGTCGCATCGCGAAGTTTTCGACGAACAACGCCGCGACGATGTGCATGAGCGTGGAACACTACCGTTGAACCTCGTGGCAGGTCGTCGCACGCTGAGCGAGCACGACTCCAAGCAACTCCTCCAGGAATCCGGCGCGCGAGTCTCGCGCGAAACCGTCGCCCATGATGCCGAAGGTGCCGTCGCGGCAGCGACTGCGATCGGTTTCCCCGTCGTGCTGAAGTTGGTCGGCGAGCGCCTCGCGCACAAGAGCGAGCGTGGTCTGGTGAAACTGGGCTTGCGCGACGCCGCCTCGGTGCGCGCCGCCGCCACCGAATTGTTGGCCAAGCGACTTGCCGACGACGGTGATGTGGCGTTGCTCGTGGCCGAACAAATCGGAGGCTCGCGCGAGTTGATCGTGGGGATGGTGCGCGACCCAACGTTTGGTGTCGTCGTGTTGCTCGGCGCCGGTGGCGTCGCCGCCGAAGCGATAGGTGACACACAGATGCGAGTCGCCCCGCTCACGCGTGACGATCTAGACGACATGCTCGATGCACTCGCGACGCGCGGCGTGTACGGCGAGTTCCGCAATCAGCGAGCCGTGAATCGCGGGCAACTGTGGTCGATCATCGAAGCGGTGCAGAAGGTGGCCACGTCGCGCAGTGACGTCGTGTCGATCGACGTGAACCCGGTGATCGTCACACCACATGGCGCCGCCGTCGTAGTGGATGCACTCGTGGAACTCGGCGCTGCGAGCGATACCGACGACGCAAACGATGTACCAGCGGATTCCACCACGGCGTTGCCGCGACACTCCGACGCGGCGTTCTCCGCACTCTTCGACCCGCGCGGAGTCGTGGTGCTCGGGGCGTCGTCGCACCCCGGCAAGTTCGGTTTCGTCTCGCTACACAACCTGTTGGCCAGCGGTTACCGCGGCAAGGTGGCGGCGACGAACTTGTCGCGCGAGCCGGTGCTCGGCGTGCAGACCATCGAGTCGCTCACCGAACTTCCGCCACACGAGTACGACCTCGCGTTCTTCTGCACGCCGGCTGCCGCCAACGATCGACTCATCGCCGAGTGCGCCGAGCGCGGCATTCGCGCAGCATTCGTCACCTCGGCGGGATATGGCGAAGCTGGCGACGAGGGGAAGGCAGCAGAAGCACGACTCGTCGCAACGGCGAAACAGCACGGCGTCTTGCTCGCCGGCCCGAATGGTCAGGGTGTCGTCAGCACCAAGAGCGCGCTGTGCGCCCAAATCGTGGCGCCGTATCCGCCGGCGGGCACGATCTCCATCGCCAGCCAAAGTGGCAACTTCGTCAGCAGTTTCATGAATCTCGCGCGGGCGACGGGCGTGGGCATCGCCAGGGCAGTGTCGGCCGGCAACGCGGCAGCGGTCGATGTCGCCGACTTCGTCGAGTGGATGTCGCGCGATGACGCAACTTCCACCGTGCTCTCCTACATCGAGGGCGTCACCGACGGGAAACGCTTGCGTGCCGCGCTCAAACTGGCGAGCGAGCGCAAACCGGTGGTGTTGATGAAGGGTGGCGCTTCGGCAGAAGGTGCTCGCGCCGCGGCCAGCCACACCGGTGCGTTGGCCTCCAACGACAAGGTGTTCGACGGCGTGTGCCGCCAACTCGGCGTCGTGCGCGCGGCGAACGTCGACGAGGCGTTCGATGCGGCGGCGCTGTTCGCAACGATGCCCTTGCCGCGTGGCAACCGCGTCGCAATACTCACGACTGCCGGCGGCTGGGGTGTCGTCACCGCGGATGCACTGAGTCGTGATGGCGTCCTGCAACTCGCCGAGATACCAACGGCAGAGATGAAGGCACTTGACGACTTGCTGCCGGCGCGCTGGTCGCGCAACAACCCGGTGGACTGCGCCGGCGGCGAAACCCGCGACACGATTCCTGCCGTGCTCGACGTCTTGGCCCGTTCAGCCGCCATCGATGCCGTCGTGTATCTCGGGATCGGTATCCAGGCGAATCAAGCGCGATTGATGCGGGAAGGCGGCTTTTACCCCGACCATGGTCTGGCGCGCATCGTGGAGTACCACGAACGCCAAGACGAGCGCTTCGCGACCGCCGCCCACGAACTCACGCAGTCGACCGGGAAGCCGATCATCGTGGCGACGGAACTCGCAGTCGCCGACCCGAACAACGCCGGGCCGGCCACGGTGCGCCGATTCGGCGGACTGTGTTACGCCAGCGGTCCGCGTGCGGTGCGCGCGCTGGCACATGCCTACGACTACGCCCGCCATCGTGGTGTGGCACAGTGATCGCGCGGTGGTGACATGATCGATCGCGAGTCATCCACCCTCGTCGGCTTTCGAAGAATCGCACGGCGTGCGTGGCAACGAGTGCAACGCTTCGACACCCACGTCGTGTCGAGCGACCCGCAGCGCGCGACGGTGAGCGTGATCGTGGCGGCGACGGTGCTGTTCGTGCCGGTCTTTTCTGCGTGGCAAGTAGCAAGCACGGCGGCAGGGGATGCTCGACCACTCACCACTGCGATGAGCACCGACCCTGCACCCACGGAGCCGCTGTTTTCTGTGCGACGCATCGCGCGCACCGCGGCGATCGAGGCGCGTGTCGCCAACCTGCGCACCAGTTTGGCGACCTATGCAGCGACACTGCCGGCAGGCACCTGTTTGTCGGCCGTCGCCGACACGCGCGAAGTGGTGAGCGTGAACGCCACCACGCCGCTCGTGCCCGCCAGCAACATGAAGCTGCTCACCGCCGCTGCAGCGCTCGACGTGCTCGGCCCCGATCATCGCTTCGAGACCGCGCTCGTCGGAAGTCGCGAAGGAGCGACCATCGTCGGCAACCTGTGGCTCGTCGGTGGTGGCGACCCGGTCTTGTCGACCCGCGCGTATCCGGCGACGCAGAAGTATCCCACGCTGTCGCCGACATTTCTCGACGCACTCGCCGATGAGGTTGCCGCCAGTGGCGTGACGATCGTGTCGGGCTCGGTGGTGGGCGACGAGTCGCGCTACGACACCGAGCGATATACACCTACCTGGGGCGACGGCATTCGCGCGATCGAGGCGGGCCCGCTTTCGGCGCTGATGGTCGACGACGGCATTTTGCTCGGCGAACCGTTGAAGCCGAGCGACCCCGCGCGGGGAGCCGCGACGGCGTTCACGCGACTCTTGCAGGCCCGCGGCGTGAGCGTGCTCGGTGCGCCGCGCAGCGGAGTGGCGCCCACCGGCGGCGTCGAACTTGCTCGTCTCACCTCGGCACCACTTTCGGCGGTAATGCTCGACGTGCTGACGAACAGCGACAACAACGCCGCCGAGTTGCTGCTGAAAGAACTCGGCCTCGCGCGTGCACAAGACCCGAGCCGCACTGCCGGACTACAGGTCGTGGCCGACGTGCTGGCCGCCCGCGGGGTCGCAATGAACGGCGTCGTTCTCGCCGACGGTTCGGGTCTCGACTTGGGTAACCGCGTCACCTGTGCAACGCTGACATCGCTGCTCAACGTGTTCGGTTTCGACAGCCCGATCGGCACGTCCCTCGCCGTGGCCGGCACCACCGGCACGTTGCGCGATGTGCTCATGACCGGACCAGGCAGTGGTCGCGTGCGTGCCAAGACCGGCACCTTGCGCAACGTGAAGTCGTTGAGCGGATTCTTCCCCACGAAAGGTGGATCCATCACGTTCGCCCTCATCTTGAACGACGCAGGCGTGTCGAATCAGTCGGCATACCGACCACTGTGGGAGAACCTGATGAAAGGTCTCGCCACCTATCGAGCGA
>VGBY01000007.1 GCA_016870295.1 Actinomycetota bacterium | reverse complement strand
GTTGATGAAGCCTCGTGTCAGGGGCAACAAATGTGTTCGATTGCCGCGCCCGAGGTGTTCGGTAGCGACGAGTTGGGTCACGCCACCGTGCTCATCCCGGGTGACTTGCCTGCCGAACTGCACGGCAAGGCGCGTCGTGCGCAGGCGAACTGCCCTGAAGACGCCATCATCATCGAGGAGTAGCCAATGACCACACTCGAAGAAAACGCCGGCCCCGTCAACGATCCGACCACCGACTACAACATCTTCGACCCGGAGTTCGTGCGCGATCCATACCCGACGATGCACGAGATTCGTGAGTCGAAGTGCCCGATTGCCCACAGTGACCGCTGGGGTGGCTCGTGGTTCCCGACTCGTTACGAGGATGTCGTTTCCATCGCGCAAGAACACGAAATCTTCACCTCACGCGACGTCGTGGTGGTGCCGCGTGCCGCCCCAATCTCCGAAGGTGCCTACGCCGGTGTCGCCGCGCCGCCGATCACCAGCGACCCGCCCGATCACCACTGGCACCGCCGACTCATCCTCCCCGTCTTTGCGCCGCAAGCCGTGGCGAAATACGAGCAGAGCACGCGCGATCTGTGCAACCAACTCATCGACAAGTTCATCGACTCCGGCGAGGGCGACGCCGCCACCGACTACGCCCAACAGATTCCGGTGCGTGTCATCGCCACAATGCTCGGCGTGCCAATCGAGATGTCCGACGAGTTCACCAGCTGGGTGCGCGGCGTGCTCGAGATCGGCCTCACCGACCCCAAGGTGCGACTGGAGAACCGCATCAACATCATCACGTTCTTCAAGCAACAACTCGAGGATCGCAAGAAGAACCCGCGCGAGAACGACCTCATCACCGACCTGCTCAACTCGGGCGACAAGTATCCGGTCACCGATCAGTACGTGCTCGGTGTGTGCAACCTGATGCTCGTAGCCGGCATCGACACCACCTGGAGTGCGATTGGCTCGTCGCTCTGGCATCTGGCCCAGCACCCCGAACATCGCCAGCAGTTGCGCGCCAACCCCGAACTGTGGCCCACGGCCGTTGAGGAACTGTTGCGCGCCTACTCACCCGTCACGATGGCCCGCATCGTCGACCGAGACACCGAGTTTCAGGGCTGCCCGATGAAGGCCGGCGACCGTATTCTTATGTCGTTCCCGGCCGCCAATCGCGACCCGCGGCAATTCGAGCGCCCGAACGAGGTCATCCTCGACCGCGAACACAACCGCCATGTGGCCTTCGGCTCGGGTATCCACCGCTGTGCGGGCTCGAACCTCGCCCGGTTGGAACTGCGGGTCGCCCTGCAGGTGTGGCTCGAGCGCATCCCCGAGTTCTCGCTGATCGACCCCGCGGCGGTTACCTGGGCAGGCGGTCAGGTGCACGGGCCGCGTATCTGTCGCGTGCGGTTCTAGGCGCCCCCTCGCGCGGCGAAGCCCCGCCACCGGCATCACGCATCCATCCACCACCCGTGTAATAGGGTGATGGTCTATGAAGAAAAACGAACTTATCAACGCAGTAGCACTCCATTCCGGTGTCGAGAGGAAGGTGGCGAAAGCCGTCATCGAGGGAACGGTCGATGTCATCCTGGCCAACGTGGCCAAGGGTGAGATCGTCAACATCTCGGGCTTCGCCAAGTTCTTCAAGAAGAAGCGCCCAGCGCGCATCGGCCGCAACCCAGCGACCGGTGAGCAGATCCAGATCAAGGCGAAGACCGTCGCCAAGATCACCGCGCTGAAGGGCTTCAAAGACATCGCCTTGGGCGTTGCTCCTGCTCCGAAGTTGAATACCACGCACAAGGCTCCGGCCCCAGCGAAGAAACCCGCCAAGAAGAAGCGCTAACCCGCTCTTTCTTCGTCGCCGGCGGCGGCGGGTGCGAGTAATCGCGCTGCCCCGCCGGCGCGAGGGTGCTCAATGACCCTCGCATCGCGCGCTGAGTGGAGTCTTGACTCCTCGGTTCGCTACCTCAACCACGGGTCGTTCGGTGCTGTGCCGACGTCGGTGCTCGCTGCCCAGCAGGCGATTCGTGAGCAGATGGATCACAACCCGAACTTGTTCTTTCGCACCCAACTGCCCGGCCTGTTGCGGGCTGCCCGCGCGCGATGCGCCGCCGAACTCGGCACCGTCGAGGATCGCCTTGCATTCGTGCCGAACGCGTCGCAGGGGGTGATCGCGGCCGCCGCGGCCGTAGTACGACGCGGCACGAAGGTGGCGACCATGACGTCGAATTACGGCGGCGTGGTGCTCGGGCTGCGCGCCTTGGTGCAGCGCGCCGAGGCTGAGTTACGCGAACTGCCGTCGTTGCCGCCGTCGGCTGCGACGCCCGCGTCCTGCGTCGATGAGGTGGTTGCGCATCTTGGTGACGCAGACGTCTTGGTAATCGACCACATTGTGGCCACCAGCGCACAACTGAACCCCGTCGCAGCGATTGCCAGGGCTGTTCGAGCGGTGCGGCCCGACTGCTTCATCGTGGTGGATGCAGCCCACGTGGCGGGTCAGGTGCACCCGCCATTGCCGACCGGTGTGGATGCGTGGGTGAGCAACTTCCACAAGTGGGTTGCGGCTCCCCGACCGTCGGCGGCATTGGTGGCAGTTTCCGAGCGGGCGGCCAGCGTGCTCGAACCGCTTGCCGGCAGTTGGAACACCGAACGTGGCTATCCGCTCTCGTTCGACACGCAGGGCACCGCCGACTTGTCGGCGTATCTTGCGACACCTGCCGCATTCGATTTTCTCGCGCGATGGCCCCGCGAGGTGCGCGACAAGCATTGCCGCGGCACAGTCGACGCTGCAGCCGAGATGCTCGCTGATGCATGGGGTGTCACGTTGCCGACCCACCCGGAACTGCGCGCCCCGTGCATGCGCATCGTGCCACTGCCTGGGGCTCGTCACTTGACCACGGCACAAGAAGATTCGCTCATCGTTGCCGCCCGCGAGCGACTCGGTGCCGAGATTGCAATCACCAGCCCCGGCGGTGTCACCGGCGTGCGGTTATCGGCATTTTTGTACAACGAGGTGGCGGACTACGAGTGCCTACGCGAATTGCCGAGCCTGCTGCCTCGCTGAAATGCAATCGGCCGGGCTGTTCGGCGTGGCACTCCCAACGGGATTTGAACCCGTGCCGCAGCCTTGAGAGGGCTGTGTCCTAGGCCGCTAGACGATGGGAGCCAGAACGGCTCATCACGCTACCGCTCGTGTTGGGGAGCCCTGACGCGACAACGTCGCGTCGTATCAGTTGGGGAGCCCTGACGCGACAACGTCGCGTCGTATCAGTTGGGGAGCCCTGACGCGACAACGTCGCGTCGTATCAGTTGGGGAGCAAGGAATCGAACCCTGAATAACAGATCCAGAATCTGCTGTGTTGCCAGTTACACCACTCCCCAGAGTGTTGCGTCGTTCATTGTAGCCACGACTCGAGTTGGCGGAACCCGACGATGCGACCGACCATAATGCCAATCGACTCGCGAACGTTGCGCAACAATGCGTTGCTGCCCCGCGTCACGCTGGTGCGCGTTGCTGACGAAGTCGCGTCGAAACCCAACTCTCGCGCAACCAGACTCGCGCGCAACACGTGATACGGGTCGCTCACGATGGCGACACGGTCAATCGTCGGCGCAATCGCGCCATCTCGCAACAATTGCAGGCTTTCGAACGTCGAGCTCCCCCGCGGCTCGACCACGATCGACTCGATTGGCACGCCACCCGCCACGAGATACTCACGCCCTGCTTCGGCCTCGGTGAAACGATCACCCGACTGCTTGCCGCCCGTCACCACCACGACCGGCGCGGCGCCGCGCTGCCACAGACGCAACACATGGTCGAGGCGCGCCCGCAATTGTGGCGAGGGACGGCCGTCGTACTGCGCCGCTCCGAGAACCACGATGGCATCGACACTCTGCCCGCTCGTGGCAAACGCTTCGCTGCGACCACTACCCCACACCTGAGCGAGCGTGACGGCGAAGTACAACGCGAACGACGCGAGCAGCGCCAGGGCGACGAAGCGGGCGCGACGCACGCGTTCAGCCGGCGCGAGCAAGCGCAATATCGATGCGGCGCAGGGTCTCATCGCGACCGAGCACTACGAGCGACTCAAACAACGGCGGACCAACGCTTCGACCGGTCGTTGCCACCCGCAGCGGCGCCTGCAGTTTGCCGAGCTTCACGTCAATTGATGCACCAACGCCTTCGACGATCGTCTTCAGTGATTCCGCACTCCATGTCGTCGTCACGAATTGTTCACGCATGGTGCGCAGCGACGAGCGAGCCCAGTCGGCAGCGAACGCCTTGTCGAAGGCCGCCGTATCGATTGGTGCATCCGCGAGAAACAAGAAGTCGACCATCGCCGGTACCTCCGATAGCAGTGCCACTCGCGTCTGCACGTGCGGGGCGATCCGCAAGAAGACGGCCCGGTTGAATCGCTCGACAGGCCACGGCACCGATGGTGCGGTCTGCGCACCACTCCAGGGCACGCCGACACCGGTCAGCCACGGTTCGCACACCCCGACGAACTCATCCAACGACATCTTGCGCAGGTACTCGCCGTTGAACGCGTTCAACTTCTTCACGTCGAAGAACGCCGACGAGTGGTTCACCGAGCCGAGTTTGAAGTCGCGCGTGATCGTGGTGAAATCGACGATCTCCGTCTCCCCCGTCGGCGCCCAGCCGAGCGTCATGAGGTAGTTCACCATTGCATCGGCAACGACACCTTCGGCGCGATACTGCTCGAGCGCGACCTTGTCGCGGCGCTTCGACAACTTCTTGCGCTGCTCATTCACGAGCACCGGCACATGCGCCCACACCGGTGGTGCCACACCGAGCGCCTCCCACAACAACTGCTGCTTGGGAGTGTTCGGGAGATGTTCTTCGGCGCGCACCACGTGGGTGATCTTCATCGCAATGTCGTCGACCACGTTCGCGAGGATGAACACCGGCGTGCCGTTGCCGCGCATGAGCACGAAATCTTCGATGGTCGCGTTGTCAAACTCCACTCGTCCGCGCACTTCGTCGTGCACCACGGTGTTGCCGCCTGGCACCTTGAATCGCAACACGCGTCCCGAACCCGGCCCCAAGCCCCGCTCGCGCGAAAAACCGTCGTAACCGGGTTTACCCGCGGCTTTCGCCCGTTCTTGAATCTGTTCGCTGGTCAGATCGCAGTAGTACGCATGGCCGCCGTCGTAGAGCTGCTTGGCGGCCGCCGTGTGTGCCTCTGCGTACGCCGACTGAAAGTACGGACCCTCGAAGTGCGGATCGGACGCGCTGATCCCAATCCAGTTGAGGGCGTCGATGATGCCCTGCGTCCACTGCGGTTCGTTGCGCGACTCGTCGGTGTCTTCAATGCGCAACACGAACACACCGTCGTTCTGTAGTGCGAGTATCCAGTTGTAGAGCGCGGTGCGGGCGCCGCCCACGTGAAAATACCCCGTCGGTGACGGCGCAAAACGATAGCGATGAGTGCCAGACACCACACCCGATACTAAGCGTGGTGCGATGATTCACCGTGTTGCGCACGCAGCATCGTCACACAGCACGACTACCTTTAAGGCGTGACCGAGAACTCGCGCGCCGAACACGACGACCACCCAGATCATCGTGCGCTCTCCGCCGGCAGTGTGCGTGCCGGGGTTTTCGGCCTGAGCGATGGGCTCGTCACGAACGTGTCGCTCATCATCGGTTTCGCCGCGAGTGGCATCGACGCCAGTTACGTGCGACTCGCCGGCATCGCGTCGGCCGTCGCAGGTGCCGTGAGCATGGCTGCCGGCGAGTGGGTGTCGGTCACGTCACAGAACGATCTCGTGAAACGCGAGATGGCACTCGAGTTGCGCGAGTTGCAGCACAATGCCAGCGCCGAAACTTCCGAACTCGCCGGTATGTACCGCTCGCATGGCATGTCCTCCAAGCAAGCCGAAGCCGCCGCCGCCGAAGTGATGAAAGACCCCGAGCGCGCCGTGATGGTGCACGCCCGCGAGGAGTTCGGTCTCGATCCGGCGCAGTTGCCCAACCCGTTGCGGGTGGCGGCCGTGTCGATCGTGACCTTTCTCGTCGGCGCGTTGCTGCCGGTCATCCCGTGGCTCACCGGCTCGGGCAACCCGGCCCGCATCGCATCCGTCGTCATCGGTGTGGCTGCCGCCGCGATTCTCGGTGCGCTCATCGCCCAACAAGCAGAGCGCCCCTGGTGGAGCGGCAGCGTGCGACAAGTGGTGATTACCGTGCTGGCGGTGAGCGTCACGTATGTGATCGGCAGCCTGGTCGGCGTGAACGTTACCTGAACCGATCGACGCATGAGTGACTACCGATCGACGCAACCGAACGTGCTCGGTGAACCACTCGAGCCGTGCAGCTACGACCCGCTCACCGGCTGGTACCGCAGCGGATGTTGCGAGACGGGTGGCGACGACAGCGGCGTGCACACGGTGTGCGCAATAATGACCGACGAGTTTCTCGCATTCTCCAAACAGGCGGGCAACGATCTCTCCACGCCGATGCCGCAATACGGTTTCGCCGGGTTGAAAGCCGGCGACCAGTGGTGCCTGTGTGCAAGTCGCTGGCAGGAGGCGTTCGAAGCCGGCAAAGCGCCGAAGGTTCGCCTGCGCTCAACGCACGCGCTGACGCTGGAATTCGTGCGACTCGAGGACTTGCAAAAATTCGCAATCGATTGACTCAGGCGCGAACCAGCGCCCCCGACATCAGCGACTCAGGCGCCGGTGAGTGCCCGCCACGAATTTGGCATCGCCTTACGCACCATCTCGGGCGTCATGATAATCGTTGACTGCGGCACCATGTCGACGATGCGACGTGCTTCGACATAGTGGTGCACCACATTGGCGACTTCGGCGAAGAACCCTGAACGTGCGACCACCAGGTCGGTGGGCGGCGTGTCGAGAAAGTAGCCCCACATCGTGAATGCAATGTCGAGGTCGTGGATAACCGGTGCGCGACCAAAGTGCGATGCGCGGCGCAGTGCGATACCGATGCAGCCTTGAATCGCATCATCGACGCTTTCACCACTGGTCACCCTCACGCGCGGTCGTAAACGCTCCGCGAGTGACAACACGTAGCCCTGATCCGGGCCTGGGTGACCGAGCCGCTCGGCGCGTGGTTGGCGACCCGTGACGGATGCCTTGCGGGTGTTGGTCCAAGGCGCCGGCACGAAGTCGGGCGATACGTATGCGCGTGGACGATCAACCGGATCGACCGGGGTGTGTTTGGGGGCTGCCACGACGAGCGATGCTACTGAGGTTGGCAGAGGTGAAGTTGGCGCAACCGCGGATTTCGCTACGCAACCGGCTCGCTGGCCAGGAGCGCAAGCAGCATTCGTGGATCGCGGGCCCAAGCGTCAGCACCGAGTGATGTGGCAGTCGTATCGGAGTCGATTGCGGCACCGCCTGCATACACCTTCACGTCGGGACCAACGACCGACTTCACTGCTGCGACGCAGGCGCGTGCCTCGTGGAGCGACTCACGCAAGGTGACGCCAATGCACACCGCGCACAACTGGTCGACGCGCTCCACCGCCGCGGCAAATGACGCTGCAGGAACATCCGTGCCAATGTCGGATACGTTCCAGCCGCGACTGCGCATGAGGTCGGCCACCATCGTCAGGGCCAAACCATGCCGCTCGCCGCTCGGGCCGCCAATCACCACCGTGCCACGCGACGGGCCCCGATGAGCAAACCGCGCACTCACTCGTGCAAACAGTCGCGCCACGATCGTGCTGGCGCGATGTTCTTCGTGGATCTGCAGTTGACCGCGCTGCCAGCGTGCACCAATCGAAACGAGTGCCGGTGACACCACCTCGAGATACAGGGAGAAAAGGTCGTGACCACTGGCGAGTGCATCGGTGAGCAAGTTCTCTGCGCCGAGTTCATCACCGGCGAGCAAGCATGTCTCGAACCGTGTGGCCCAGTCGGCGGCGGCCCGACCACCGTGCTTGGCGCGAGCGCCGCTCGGGCGGGTGGATCGCTTCTTGCGCGACTCCGCGAACTGTTGCACGTCGGCGAGCAGCACCTGCCACTCCCCGTTTTGCTGCCGAGCTGGCAAGCGACCCGATCGCACGTAGCGATAGGCGGTCATGTAGTGCACCTTCAGGCGACGGGCGGCCTCATGCAGCGAGACCGTGGTGTCAACGGCCTTTGGCACGTCGCAACGCTACGAGAGAGAGCGGCTCGACTTGCGACGATGCGAAGAATTGTGCGGCAGTGCTCGTTATGCGGCGGTGCTGGTTACGCGGCGGTGCTGGTTACGCGGCGGTGCTGGTTACGCGGTCGGCACGGTGGGCACCATGCCGGGCTTCCAGTACTGATACAGGTCGGTGATGATCTGGGCGAGCGGCGCGGCGTCGGCACCGGGCACGAGGTCCACCGTCACCACGTTCGACAACACGTGCACCGCACGCACGCCGCCCGTGGCGAACAAGCGCACCGCTACGACGGCGCCGAAGGTATCTTCGCGGTCGGGGGCCGAGTCGTACTGCTCGTGTTCCTGACCGGTGAGCGAGCGGTTGAGTTCAAAACGCACACGACCCGCCTCGGCAGACCGCTTGATGGTGACGGCAACTGGCTGACCCATGCGCCTCGACGCTAGTTGTTCCAATCGCTACGGCGTGACGCGGTGCACGAGGCAGGGCTCGTTGCTCAACCATGCCGTACAACTACCGTGTAAGCGTGGAACTCGACGACTTCACCAAACGCGCCACCGCATTCCTCTCCGACTCGCTGCCACGCAAAGAGGCCACCAAGGCCTTCGTGTGGGGCGAGGGCTCCGACAACATGTCGATGTTCGAGGAGAAGTCGCGCGAGGCCGAGAAAGAAATGGTCGCCGCCGAAAAGGCATGGCGCAAGAAAAAGTACGACGCGGGCTTCGGCTGGATCACCGGACCCACGCAATACGGTGGCGCGGGCCTGACCGCCGCCCACGAGCGCGCATACCAAACAGCCGAGGCCGGTTTCAAAGCACCCGGTCAGGGCATCTTCACGATTGGTCTTGGTATGGTCGCGCCGACCATCCTCGCGCACGGCAGCAACGAAGCGAAGGAGAAGTTTCTCCAAGCAATGTACCGCGCCGACATCGTCGGCTGCCAGTTGTTCAGCGAGCCAGGTGCGGGCAGCGATCTCGCGTCGCTGCAGACCAAGGCCGAGCGCGACGGCGACGAGTGGGTCATCACAGGTCAAAAAGTGTGGACATCAGGCGCGCACTACAGCGACATCGGCGAAATCATCTGCCGCACCGACCCATCGCTTCCCAAACACAAAGGTCTCACCGGCTTCTTGATCGACATGGATGCACCCGGCGTCGAGATTCGACCACTGCGCCAGATGACCGGCGGCGCGTCGTTCAACGAAGTGTTCTTCAACGAGGTGCGCGTGCCCGATTGGTACCGCCTCGGGGAAGTGAATTCCGGTTGGGGTGTTGCACTCACCACGTTGATGAACGAGCGTGCAGCAATCGGCACCGGTTCGGGCGGTGGTGAAGTGTCGATGATGACGCGCATCACCGCGATGGTGCGTCACTTCGGTTTGCAGGACGACCCGCTCGTGCGCGACATGATCGCCAACCTGTACATCAACTATCGCGTCGCGAACTTCACCAACAAGCGCGCAATGGACAAGATGAAAGCCGGTCAGACACCTGGCCCCGAGATGTCCACGTCGAAGATGGCGCTCGTCAACAACCAGAAACTGCTCAACGATTTTCTCTGTCATGTGCTCGGCGCCAAGTTGCAGGCCGACACCGGTGAATGGGGCACCTACGCGTGGAGCCAACTCGTGCTCGGTGCACCCGGGCTGCGCATCGCCGGCGGCTCCGACGAAGTGATGCGCAACATCGTGGGCGAGCGCGTGCTCGGCTTGCCGAAGGATGCCGGCATCGATTCGAAGTCACCATTCCGCGACCTGAAGGTCGGCACCCAAAAAGACTGAGTGCGGCGCTAGTTCGCCTCGAGGTTCAGCGTTTTCATGAACGCCCAGCTCGTGCGGTGCAGGAGCGACACGCCGTGCTCGCGCAAACCTGCGCGGTGTCTCGGGCACGGATAGCCCTTGTTGGTCGCAAATGCCCAGTGCGGATGCTGTAACGCTGCCTCGCGCATCTCGCGATCGCGCGACACCTTCGCCAGCACGCTGGCGGCCGCCACCGACAGCGACTCGGTGTCGGCCTTCACGCGCATCACGATCTGAGGGATATGGGGCGATACGAAATCCCACCGGCCATCCACGATCGCCACATCAGGCTGCACATTCATGGCCGCCAGTTGGGAAATCGCGCGTCGTGTGGCCAGTCGTTGCGCGGCGTTCATGCCCAACTCGTCGCACTCGTCGTTGCTCGCCTGCCCCAATGCCCACGCGCTGCACTGTTGCGCCACGGTGTCGAAGATTCGCTCGCGCTTCTTTTCGCTAAGTGACTTCGAATCACGCGCCAAAAACTCCGACTCGGCGACGTGCGTTGACAGCACCGCGACGCACACCACGAGCGGGCCGGCCCACGAGCCCTTGCCGACTTCGTCGATGCCGCAGACCACACCCGACAATGTGCGTTCGATCTGCAGCGTCGGCGCAGCCCGCTTATTTCGCGGTGCCGACTGCTCGCGCGTCACTTCGCCACCTGCAGCAACGCCTCGCCCTGTGCCGCCGATGTGCGAAACGTTGCGTCAACGGCGGGTGCAGTAAGTTGCAGGCCGGGCGGCCCGTCGACCTCCCACAACAGCGCTGCGTTCACCCCGTGCCAGCGCACCGCCAGCGATAGTCGATGGTGCGGGCCGGCGTGCACGCCGTGAGCCTCAAAGTTCGTGCCACGCACGTCGATGAGTGCATCGCTGAACAGTTGCGTCGCGAGCGGCGAGACGGGTCGCGCGATGCGGTCTTCGGCGCCGGCCGAGTACGCGACTGCGCGGGCGAGCTCGCTGGTTGCACGCTCTTGCCGCACGTCAACGAGTTGCACACCGGAGTCAAGACAGCGTTGCCACGCCGCCACCGTGTCGCTTGCCGCGCGCGCCTCCCCGGCAACCGTAAACACGTCTGCGGCGATGCTGAGTGCACGCCACGACCACGGCGAGTCGCCGGGCCGACGGGCGATGCGCGAAACGGCATCAGCGAGCACATCAATCCACGTCGTGGCGGAGTCACCCATTCGCACCCGCTCGGCGATTGCCAGCACTCCGCGGGCCGCGTCGTCGTGCAACAGCGCATCCACTTCGCGCGCGGAGGCAACCAGCGTGGTGCATCGCGCGGTAGTTAACGCGACGCCAGCCGTCGACACGCGACTCGCCCGTTCGCAGGCCTGCACCCAACCGCGCACCACTGCATCGGTCGCCGCGAGCGCAGACATCTCAAGAGTGCGCGTGCGACGCCACCGCGCACGCTCGAGGGCCCACGCAAAGCGCACCGTGCTGGCGTGCGCGAGCGGAAACGCCCGAACATCACCCCCGAGGTCGGCACCCTGCGGCATAGTGCCCGGGCTGGCCGCGGTCGTCGACGCTTCAGCCGCCGGCACCGCCACTACCACAGCCGACGGCGAACGATTCTCGAACTCATAGACGAGCGCGCCACCCTGGTCGGCAACGGCGAAGGCACGGTGCACGACGTCGCCTCCGGGCACCGCAAGTTTGGTTTCCACGACGGGTGTACCGTCGATGCTTCGCTGACGCACGCTCGGCGACCGACGCGGGTCGTGCCACTTGTCGCTCGCAGCAATCCACCACGGCGTCGGTTTCTTGCGTGAGTCGAGTTGTGCGACACCAGCCGTATCCACCACGCCACACGGCGCACCACGAAGCCCGATACGCGTCATGATCGTGCGCTCAGTCGCGCTCAGACTTACGCGACCGAGTCATCAAACGCAGCAACGCATCGCCGGCGTTCAGCCGTCCCTCGCACACCTCGGCGACGGCTTCACAAATCGGCATCTCAACGCCGCTCTTGCGCGCCAGCCCACTGACGGCACTCGCACTCTTCACGCCCTCCGCCACCATGTGATTCATCGAGGCGTTGATGTCGGCGATCGTCTCGCCTCTCCCGAGCCGCACACCCACCGTGGTGTTGCGGCTCTTCATCGACGAACAGGTGGCGATCACGTCGCCCATGCCCGCCAGGCCGGAAAACGTGCCGGGGTTGGCGCCGAGTTTCGCGCCCAACCGCCCCATCTCGACGAGCCCGCGGGTGATCAACGTGGCGCGCGAGTTGTCGCCAAAGCCCATGCCGTGCGCCATGCCCGCCGCGATTGCGATCACGTTCTTCACCACGCCACCGACTTCGCAACCGATCACGTCGTCGTGGGTGTACACGCGAAACAGCGGACGGGTGAACACCTCCTGCAGTTTCACCACCACTGCGGCATCGTCGCACGCCACCACGCTGGCCGCCGGCTGACCGGCCGCAATCTCGGACGCCAAGTTCGGCCCCGACAACACCGACACCGCGTGGTCGGGCGCGATGTCGTACAACACTTCGCTCATGCGGCGCCCGGTGCCGCGCTCCAGCCCCTTCGTGACGCTCATCAGCACCGCACCGGGCTCGAGGTGCAACGCCAGCGTGCGCACGACATCGCGAAACCCCGCCGACGGCACCGCCACCACCACGAGCGACGCGTCGCGCACCGCATCGACCACATCGTCGGTGACGTGCAGTTCGTCGTGCACGCGATGCTCGGGGAGATATCGCGAGTTCACCCGCGTGGTGCGCAGTTCGGCGGCGAGTTCGGGGCGTCGCGCCCATAGCACGGTCGGAGCATTGTGCGCCACGAGCGACGCCACCGTCGTGCCCCACGAACCGGCACCGATCACGGCGACGCGGGCGAACGGCAATCCCACGACCAAATCGTAGGCTTCAGGCGAATGGGCACACCCGCCGCGCCCGTCACCGCCAGCGGCGTTGCCGTTGTGGTGCCGATCAAGTCGTTCGCCCACGCCAAGGGTCGCCTCGCCGACACGCTCTCGGAGCAGGCCCGCTGCGCCCTCGCCCGCCGGTGTGCGCACACCGTGCTGGCGGCCGCTCGTCCACTGCAGGTCTTTGTCGTCTGCGACGATGCGGAAGTTGCCGATTGGGCCCGCACCAACGGGGCCTCTGTGGTCGCACCCCCACGTCCCGGTCTCAACGAGGCTGTCGCCGCTGGGCGAACGGCGGCGGCTGATGCGGGCTATGCCCGCGTGCTCGTGGTGCACAGCGACCTGCCAGCCGCACAGTCGCTCGCCTCGCTCGCCGACGAGCCCACCGACACCGTCATCGTGCCCGACCGCCACCATGACGGCACCAATGCGCTGCTCGTGCCGACGGCGGGCGCGTTTACCTTTCACTACGGCCCGGGATCATTCGCTGCCCACCAGGCAGCCCTCACGCAAGCCGGCTGGACGTGCACGGTGGTGAGCCGCCCCGACCTGGCGCTCGACCTCGACACCCCCGACGACCTGCGCGCCGCCGGGCTCGCCTAACGGTGCCGCGCGCCATCCGCGCGGGTCGCGCCATCCGCGCGTCGCGGCGCGAACATCCCCAGAAATGAACGAACCGGGAGGCTTTCGCCCCCCGGTCGTTACGTACTCCGAACCGAATTAACTTCGTCTAACGACGAGAGTTAGTTATTTCTTGGCCTTCTTGCGACGACGCTTCGTCGCCTTCTTGGCCTTCTTCTTGGTCGCCTTCTTGGCGGCCTTGCGCTTCTTTGCCATGGAATTTCTCCTTGATTGGTTGAGGTATTGCTTGGGTATTACCTGTTTGGATTCAGCGCAGCCTTCAGCGTGCTGCTGGGGCTGAACTTCATCGTTGTTGAAGCAGCGATCTGCACCGGTTCTCCCGTTCGGGGATTGCGGCCAGTTCGTGCCTGGCGCTGCGACGTCGAGAACGAACCGAAGCCCGGCCATGACACCTTGTCGCCACTCTTCGCAGACTCGACGACCAGATCAACGAACGACTGGATGACGCGATCAGCTTCCGCTGACGAAACACCGGTCTTCGCTGCGACTGCTGCGAGGAGGTCTGCTTTTGTCATTGCTATTTCCTTGCTTTCTCGGAATCGGAGTTCCGTGACCATCAATCTGAATGCATCCGCCGACAAAATGCAAGTATCAGCGATCACGTGTCGATGTTTGCGCGCGAGCGCCGCAGAGCAACATGCACCACCGCAAAAACATGCCGCACTACCGCGCAGAAAATGTAATTTGTCGGAAATTCCGTAGCATCCACAAGCGTCCTGTCATGCGCTGCCGCGCCGCCAACGCCCCATGCTTGCCGAAAAAGTCCCATAAACACTGACGATTCGCGTACACATTGTTGTTTTGCGCCGATGCATGTTGTTGCACGTGAATCTCACGAATCTCATTTCGTCGGACAAATCCATTACGGTCTGAACCACGGGCAGTGGCACCCAGTCGGCCGATTACACCCAGACACCGAGCGCCATTCGGGTGTGTTCAAAAAAATTTCTGACTACACGCAAAAATTCACCGAAAAATCGCACAACAATCCACCACTCGCGCAAGGCAAGCGACCATGCTGGTGAACGTTGTCGCCCGAACCTCTCCGACGTCGCGCAGTCTCTGACGTAACCAACCCGACGCAGCGACCGGCCGCCGCGCTCTCGCTCGTGCCGCAGCGCATCGTGCTCGACACATCCGTGCTGATCGCCGACCCCACTTCGATGCATGCATTCCCCGGCTGCGCCGTCGTGATCCCGCTCACCGTGGTGGAAGAACTCGACAGTTTGAAGACCCGCATGGACGATGTCGGTCGCGCCGCTCGCACTGCCCTGCGCAACATCGAAGAACTGCGCCGCCAAGCGGGTGGGTCGCTCGCCGAGCCCACCCCCCTCACCGACGACCCCGACTCGGGCACCCTGCACATTGAGGTAAACAGCGTCGATCGCGAGCGCCTCGAACACCACGGGCTCGACCCGGCCGTGCCCGACAACCGCATCATCGGCGCCGCCATCGGGCAGGCCAAGATTGCCCCCACCTGCCTGGTCTCCAACGACGCCGCGCTGCGCATCAAGGCCGCCCACCTCGGGCTGACTGCCAGCGAGCACCGCCCCGTGGCGCGCTCGGCCACCGACAAGGCCATGGGTTGGGTCACGTTGGAGGCCCCGGCTGAGGCCGTCGACTCGCTGTATTCGCAGGGCTCCACGGGGCTCAACACCGTGGCAGGCACCGAGCCGCTCTACAACAACAACTTTGTCATCCTGCGCAACGGCTCGCAATCGGCCCTCGCCCGCGTGCGCGGCGACGCGCTCCACCACCTCAACACCAACAACCCCGAAGCGTGGGGGCTGCGACCGCGCAACAAAGAACAACGTTTTGCCCTCGAGTTGTTGCTCGACCCCGACATCGCCGTGATCGCCCTCGACGGGCGCGCCGGCACCGGCAAGACGGTGATGGCGATTGCCGCCGGGCTCGAACAGGTCGTCGAGCAGCGCCGTTACGAGCGACTCGCGGTGTATCGCCCGCTCGTGCCGGTGGGGCGTGCCGACGTCGGTTTCTTACCTGGCGGATTGGAAGAGAAACTCGACCCGTGGATGTCGGCGATTCACGATGCCATCGTCGCCCTCACACAGGAGCGTTCGTCGCGCGACGCACGCAGCCTGATCGAAGACCTCTCGGATCGCGGCCAACTGACGCTCGAGTCGGTCACCTTCTTGCGCGGACGCTCGCTGCAGGGCCAGTTCGTGGTGGTCGACGAGGCCCAAAACTTGGAGCCCACGACGCTCAAGACCATCCTCACCCGCATCGGCGAGGGCACGAAAGTGGTGTTCACCGGCGACACGAGCCAGATCGACGCGCCGTACATGGGCGAGAGCAACAACGCCCTCGCCGTGCTGATACAGGCCTTTGCTGGTCAGTCGCTGTTCGGGCATGTGACGCTCTTGGCCTGCGAACGGTCGGAAGTCGCCAGCCTGGCCGCCGAACTGCTCTGAGCGCCTGACCGCCCAGCCCCGACCAGCCCGGGCCCCGAGTCGCCAAACGTCACACGAGGCCACTTGACAGACCCCGCCTCGTCTGTTTAGTGTTAAATATTGAGCACAGTCTCCCCTCGTCCGACCAGCCCCCTCCCACACGGTCGGACGAGGGTCTTGCTCCCAGCGTGGGGAGCAGGTGACTGGCAATTACCCCGGCAACGAAACCACGAGGTCCACATGACCACTCTCGACACGCACACCTCATTCCCTGACGATTTCGAAATTCGTGGCCCGATCGGCGACATCGACTGGACCCAGTTCGCCAACTGCAAAGGCAAGACGCATCTCTTCTTTGCCCCGAAGGCCGAACGGCCGCAAGCCCGCGCCCGGCGCGAAGCCAAGGCCCGTTCGCTGTGCAACTCGTGCGTGGTGCAGGCGACCTGCAAGGAGTTCGCGCGCGTGAACCGTGAATATGGCCTGTGGGGCGGCGAGAGCGAAGAAGAGCGTCACCTCGCTGGCTTCACGATTGCGGCCCCGGTCGGTTTGCGAAGTGCGAAGTATCGCCACCTGCGCACCAACGGCGTGCCCGCCGATGTGGCCATGGCGACGACCGACGGGTCGGTCGTGATGATCGAAGGCGACGCGTCCGCGGCATCCGTCGCGCACTAACGCCGCACGTTGCCGCCGGCTTCAGCCGGCGCTCCTGCCGCTGGCTTCAGCCGGTGGCGTCGCGCATCGCCAGCAATTTGGCGAAGAGCTCAGGTCGCATCGCGATGAACAGCGCCGACGCTTCCGCGCACAACGTGTCGCCGTGGTGCACCGTGCCACGCGTGAAGATCTTGCGCCCCTCGATGCGCTCGCACCACCCGCGAAACACCAACTCGCGCAGAATCGGCGTCGGCGACCGATAATCCACCGACAAGTTCGCCGTCATGCCGGGGTTGCCCGACGCTGACTGCGCGACGCCGAGCACCTCGTCGAACGCGCTGGCGACGAAGCCACCGTGCACGCAACCTGGCGCGCCTTCATAGGTATTGGTGAAGACGACGCGCGCTTCCACCACCGCTTGTGCACCCTCGTTCACGACGGTGAGCGTGATCGGCACCGCGATCGGGTTGATCGACCCCATCATCGGGCTGCGGGCGAGAAAATTGCGGCTGCGTTCGATGAGTGCGGCCTCACCCACCCCGGGCGGCGTGCCGTGGGCCTTGGTGAACAGCGCCTCGACACCGGCGTGCACGTGGTCGCGGGCGCGGCGAATCTCCTCGGCGCTTGCATCGGTGGAGATGATCTCGCGGATCATCGCACGTACCTCGTCGGCGAGTTCGACTCGTGCCCGATCGGTGTCGGTGATCGGGCCGGTTTGCACGTGGAAGCCGCCGAAATGGTTGCCAGTCGCCGCGCTGCCGGCCGGTGTGCGATCGTCGCTCATGCCGCCACCTCGATCAGCACCGGCACATGGTCGCTCGGCTGTTCGCCTTTGCGGGCGTTGCGGTCAATCGCCGACCAGGTGGTCGATTTCGCCACGCTGGCGGTGACGAGTGCCAGATCAATGCGCATCCCCCAGCCACGATGAAACGAGCCGTTGCGATAATCCCACCACGAGTAGATGCCGGGCTCGGGATGCTGCTCGCGCACCACGTCACGCAATCCCCATTTGTGTAGAACAGCGAGTCGATCACGCTCGGGTGCGCTCACGTGGGTGGAGCCGGCGAGCGCCTTTGCATCCCACACATCAATGTCGGCTGGCGCAATGTTGAAGTCGCCCGCCACGACGACTGCATCGGTGGGTTTGGCGATGGCGGCGACGTGCGCGGCGAGTTGGTCGAGCCACCGCAGTTTGTACTGGTAGTGCTCGTGGTCGAGCGCACGACCATTGGGCACGTACACCGACACCACGGTCACACCACCGCAGTCGGCAGTGATGATGCGCGCTTCGGCATCGGGCTCGCCCGTCGCGAAGTTGGCGCGCGTGTTGGCGAGACCCACCTTTGACAAGATCGCCACACCGTTCCACTGCCCCTGGCCGAAGTGTGCTGACTCGTATCCCATCTCGCTGAAGGTGAGGGCGGGGAACGCCTTGTCGGTCATCTTCGTTTCTTGCATGAGCAACACATCGGGTTGCACGTCGCTGATCCACGCCTGCACACGCGGCAAGCGGGCTTTCAGCGAGTTCACATTCCACGTCGCAATCAGCACGACTAAACCGTAGTTGCGGCTGGTCGGGCCTTGCCTGTCGAACGCAGGAGGCCTCCGCACCGACCCGGCTTGGCAATCCACGTAATCTTTCGACCGTGGTCGTGCGCGAACTCATCGGTGTGTACGACGCCGACGCCACGTTGTGGGGCGAACTCTCGTATTGGGTGGGTGCCAGACTCGGGCAGCGCCACTGCAGTTTGTGCGACATCACGCACGGTCTGTTCACGGAGAAGTCGGCGTGGCGCGATTGCGAATCTCAACTGCCCGTCGCCTTCGTTACGTATCACCGCAACGACCAGCCCGACGACGTGCGCACCGTGATTGCGGGTCGCCTACCGGCGATCGTCGCCCGCACCGACGACGGTGTGCGGATGTTCGTTGAACCTGCCGACCTCGAGGCGTGCCATGGTGATCCCGAGGCACTGCGAGCATTGCTCACCACACGACTCGCCACCCAGTAGAACGACATACATGGCTCGATCGAGACGGCGCGGAAAGCGCCGTACCGGAGAGCGCAAGAAGAACGGCTCGACTCGCACGGCAAAGGCCGCCCGACGCCGAGTCGGTGATGCCGCCGAACTCGCTCGCTTCCGCGACGGGGTGCGCGTGCGAGCAGTGCGAATGCCGAACAAAAAACGTGAGGCCGCACGGCGGGCCTGCCGCACGACTCGCGACGACGACTAGACGCGTAAACAGCTAGACGCGCAACGTGGGGCGCAGCGCCGAAGCACTGCGCCCCACGGGAGGGCACATCGTCAACTGTTGGTGATCAGTTGCCCGACGGGTCTGGGTTCTGCCCTCGGCGGCGACGCTCGCGGTCGGCTTCGGCACGCTTGTCGTTGCCGAAGAATTCAGCG
>VGBY01000006.1 GCA_016870295.1 Actinomycetota bacterium | reverse complement strand
ATCGTCGGCGAGCGTGTGCTCGGCCTTCCGAAGGAACCAAGACCCGCAGGAGGCGAGTAGTCAATGTCGTTCGCTGACGCAATCAAAGCAGGCTTCCGCAACTATGCGAACTTCAAGGGTCGGGCGATGCGCAGCGAGTATTGGTGGTGGACTCTCTTTTCATTCTTGGCTCAGGCTGCCGCTGGCACAGTCTCGGAATCGATCGGCAACCTCGTCTCCATCGCACTGCTCCTCCCGTCGATTTCTGCTGGTGTCCGTCGCATGCACGACGTCGACCGAAGTGGATGGTGGATCTTGTTCCCGATTTACAACATTGTGTTGCTGGCGCGGCGCGGTGATGCCAGCGAGAACCGCTTCGGCCCGCCGCCGCCACCGCGAGTCGTGCCGTGAAAGTGCGCACCGCGCTTTGCGCCGTCATCGCGTCGGTGTTGTTCGCGAGCTGCGGCGGCGTGAGCGTTGGTAGCACCTACGTCGGCAACGCCGACCTCGGCGCATTCACCAAGGCACCTTCGGAATGGAAGAGCGAGGTTGTACAGAGCCAGCCAGAGTTCACCATGCACGGCTTTTGGGCGCCGGGTGGCAGCAAAGCCACGCTCCTTGAACCGAACTCTGCGGTGAGCGGTGTCGTGATTCGACGCCTGCCCACCACCGAAGAACAGACCGACCTCGACTACCTGGGTCGCACCGTCGCATTCACCGACCTCGAGCAGGCACTGGAGGAGGGCTATGCGGTGTTGAGCGAGGGCCCGACCGACACCCGTGTCTCGAAACTGTCGGGGGAGAGGTTGATCTTCGACCTGCAAACCGACAGCGGCACCTTGCGCGTTCTCCAGGTGAGCGTGGCCAATCGCGTGAAGGGCGAGGTCTACGGCGTGGTGATTGGCTGCAGCGTCAAGTGTTTCAACGACAACCGTGCGACGATAGACAGCATTGCCAAAGACTTTCGCTTGAATCAATAACCACCCACTCGACAACGACAGCGAGGCATCCATGAGAGACGCGCTTCCCGCACCAGCCGGCACATCGCCCACCATTCGTCGCCGTCGCAAGCGCGGCATGAAGAAAGCCAAGGCCGGTTGTCGTCGTCCGCTCATGGTCTATGACCGCGTCAAGGTGTCGACGCTGCTGGTCGGCACGTTCTTTCTGCTCGCCTTCTTGAAGATGGCCGACAACCCGTTGATCGGGTTCGGCGACGGCGTGCGCATGACCTTCAACTCGTACGGCTGGCTGCTCACATTGGTGTCGCTCGACATCATCCGACAGTTGCACTACTTCGTCGCCGAGCGTTCGGCCAAGTACTGGTCGGTCGTTGGCCGCGTCGAGAACTTCGTCAAAGCGCCGTGGAACCGGCTGACTTCGTTTACGCAGTACCGACTGCTGCGCATCTTCCGCTTCGTCGCAATAGCGGTACTTGGCGCTTTCGTATTATCTGCGGCCTTCGACACCGAACCGATTCGCGCGTGGATGGAAGCGTTGGTGCGACTATGGCAGGCGCTGCCCACGATTCTGCAGTTCGTCGCGTACTTGTTGCTTGCCATCCTGCAGTTCGTCGCAATCTTCTGGTTCCTCTCCAAGGGTGGCGTCGAAGTGTTGATGCCCGAAGACATCAAGACTTCGTTCGACGACGTGTGGGGACAAGACCAAGTTGTCGCGCGCGTGAAGGAAACGCTCAGCCTGCTGGAAGACCCCGATCTCATCGAGGCCAAGGGTGGTTATGTGCCCGGCGGAATCCTGCTCTATGGCCCGCCAGGCACCGGCAAGACGTTGATTGCTGAAGCACTCGCCGGCGAGACGGGCAAGCCGTTCGTGCTCATCGAACCGGGTGCATTTCAGGCGATGTTCCTCGGCGTCAATATTTTGAAGGTGAAGTCGCTGTATCGCAAGTTGCGCAAGCTCGCGTTGCGCTACGGCGGTGTCGTTGCTTTCTTTGACGAAGCCGACGTGCTCGGTCGTCGTGCGATGTCGACGGTGCCGCAGCGCGGCACGCGTGCCCTACCCGGTAGTGCAGTCACCATTACGACGTCGCCGCTCAACCCGGCTGGGCTTGATTCGCTTGCCTACTTGAGCCCCGTCAGTCAGGCGGTGGTACTGGGGCAAGTCGACGGCATGGTCGGGCCGAAGGTCGATCAACTCGTGGTGCCCGGTGGCGGCGGCGATTTGGGCACGCTGAATGCGATTCTCGCGTCGATGCAAGGGTTGAAGAAGCCGCGCGGCTTCATCAACCGCATCAAACGCGCGCTCGGCATGAAGCCGTCGAATCCGCCGAAGTACCGCATTCTGCACGTGATGGCGACGAACCTGCCCGACTCGCTCGACGAAGCACTGCTGCGCCCGGGTCGAATCGACCGCAAGTTCCGCGTTGGGTATCCGTCGCGCGAGGGCCGCATTCGCACGTACCGCGGGTATCTCGACAAGGTGAAGAACTCACTCACCGAGGCCGACGTCGAGCGGCTCGCGACCTCGAGCCCGTATTCATCCGGCGCGGTAATCAAGGACATTGTCAACGAAGGGCTCATGGCGGCGCTGCGCGACGGCCGCGAAGTCATCGAGTGGCGCGACATCATTGCCGCAAAGAGCCTGAAGGAGCACGGCGTCACCGACGGTTTCGAGTACATCGACCGCGAGCGTCATGCGATTGCAATTCACGAAGCATGTCACGCAATTGCGGCGTATCGATTGAAGGCCGACTTCCAAATTGACGTCGCCACCATCGAGCGACGCGGTGACGTGGGCGGTTTCGTCTCTCGCGTACCGATCGTCGAGCGGATGTTCGAGTGGAAGACCGAACTGGAAAACGACATCCAAATCTCGATTGCCAGCCTCGTCGGCGAGCGGATGTTCTTCGACGGTGACAGCACCAACGGCGTGGGTGGCGACCTCGACAACGCCACGCGACTCGCCCTCGTGATGGAGTCACGCTGGGGTATGGGCGAGAACATCGCATCACATTCGGTGCTCGTCGCTGGTTCAGCCGGAGGTGCCGGCAACGGTGGCAACGGCAAGCAACCCGAAGACGACCTCAAGGCGTCACCCGTGCTGGGTGAGCGCGTGGAGAAGCGCTTGCGGGAGATTTACGACCGCACGCGCACGATGCTCGAGGCCAACCGCTATGAGATCTTGTGCTTGGCGCACGCGTTGGAGTGGCACCGCACGTTGAATGGTGCAGATGTCGAAGCAGTGATCAACCGAGTTCGTGGCCCGATCGTCGACGGCAGCGTCTATGCAGTCGATTCGGTTCGTGCGACACTTGAGGCGTATCACGCCGAAGCCGCACACCTGCACCGCACGGGTCAGGGCCAGCCACGACTGCCCGATGTGAAGGCCGTGATCACGGCAACGCTCACGCCCGCAACGTCGGGAACATGACCGGTACGTCCGGTCTCGCGCAGCGGTCGTTGCGCACGACGGTGGGCGTGTTGCGGGTGACGGCCGACGACATCGGCATCGTTGCAATAGAGCGGGTGAAGCAATCAATCACCACCACAGGCAGTGCGAAAGCCAACCGCCATGCCGAGAGGGCAGTGCGCCAGTTGCGCGAGTACTTCGCCGGTATGCGCCGACGGTTTGATGTGCCGCTACATCTGGAAGGCACGGATTTTCAGGAGCGAGCCTGGGCGGCGATGCGCAAGATTCCCTTCGGTTCGACCATCTCGTATGCACAACAGGCCAAACAGATCGGCAAGCCCCGCGCGACACGCGCCGTTGGCACGGCGAACGGCGCCAACCCGGTGCCGATCATCGTGCCGTGCCATCGCGTGATCGCGAGCGACGGTTCGCTCGGCGGCTATGCGCTGGGGTTGGCAATGAAGCGGAAATTGCTCGCACTCGAAGGCGCCAACTAGCCCGGCAACCGCCCGTCACGGTTCGCGCTCAGTGCGGCTGGGTGAAGCCGAAGCACTCACGCACGTTGTCGTCGCTCAGCGCCTGAGCCGGTGGGCCGAACGCCACGACCCGCTGTGCCAGCAACATCACTGCCGTAGCTGACGTTGCATCAGCCAGATCGTGCGTGGCGAGCACTACCGTCACACCGCGTGCACGCTCGGCGGCAATGATGTCGGCAACCGCTGCCTTGCCGGCGATGTCGAGCCCGGCCGTTGGTTCATCGAGCAACAGCACTTCTGCATCACGCGCGAGCACCTGGGCGAGGTGCGTGCGTTGTTGCTGCCCGCCCGACATCTCACGAAGTGGCTTGTCGGCAAACTCGGCTGCACCGGTGCGATGCATCGTTCGCTCCACGATTTTGCGATCGGTAGCGCCGGCCCGCTTGAACAGCCCGAGATGTGCGTAGCGGCCCATCGCCACGACGTCCCGCGCTCGTAATGGCAACGTGTGTGACGACACGGGGTGCTGCGGCAGGTATGCCACGCGCTTGGGCGACGCACCTGGGGCGGCATCAAGCACCGACACACTGCCGGCGAGCGCGGTCAGCATGCCGGCCAGGGTTTTCAGCAGTGTCGACTTTCCCGAGCCGTTGGTGCCGATCAGCGCGACGAGGTCGCCGGTCATGAGGTGCAGGTTGAGGTCGCCGACGATTGTGTGACGCCCGTAGCCGACAGCCAACGACTCGCTCTTTATCGTGCAGGCTGGCGTGTGCATGCGACTAGTGGCGGTGCTCGTGCTGATGGGGGACCTCTGCTTCGCGCCGACGCGCCACAGTTGAGGCGACTACGGCGGTCATCCCGAAGAGGGCAACCGCGACGAAGACGATGCTTCCACCCGCCGCGAGGTTGTAGTGGTAGCTCACCAGCAGCCCGATGTAACTCGCGGCGGTGCCGTAGGCGGCGGCAATCAGCATCATCGAGCTAACTCTTCGCGCCAACAGAGCACCAGAAGCTGCCGGCGCGACCAACATGCCGAGCACCAGCAGCGTGCCCACGCTCTGGAAACTCGCTACGACGGTAATTGCAACCAGCACCAACATGAGTGAGTGGAAGAACGGCACCGAGAATCCGGATGTGCGTGCGAGACCGTCGTCGATTGACATCAGCACAAATGGTCGGTGGGCGATGATTGCCGCCGCACTGACGAGCGCGAGCGCACCTGACTGCCACAGTAAGTCGCTCGTCGTGACACCGAGCAATTCACCAAAGAGTATTCGGGTGATATCGCCGACGAAGCTGCGCGATCGCGAGGTGATGATGACCCCAAGTGCCAACATGCCGACGAACAACAAACCAATTGCCGTGTCACTCGACAGCCGCGACTTGCGCGTGATTACGGAAATGCCCGTCATCATGACTGCCGCACTGACCGCCGCCCCGAGTACGCCCGACACACCCATTAATAACGCAGCGGCGATGCCGGGGACCACGCCGTGAGCGAGCGCATCGCCGACGAACGACAGACCGCGCAGCACCACATAGGTACCGGTCACCGCACATACGAGGGCAACGAGGACGCTGGCGACTAGTGCTTGGCGCATGAACTCGTTCGCGACGAACGGGTCGAGCAGTGCCCCACCCGGCATGACGACGACGGCTTACTTGAGGGCGTCGGCGATTTGGTTGGCGACGAGCCTCATGAAATCAGCGTACGAAGTTGCCGAGCCCATTACATGCGTCGAGAGTTCGACAAGCTTGACCCCTGTTTCTTTGGTGATCTGTTCGGCAACGGCTTGCGGTGTACCGAGACTGGTGAAGAGCACCTTGGCGCGATGCTCGGCGATGATTGCTTTCAATTCGGCAAGTTCACCGCCCGAAGCCTCGGCCGTCGTAGAGAAACTTGGGATGACGGTACCAATCGTCTCGCAACCGTAGCGATCAGCGAAATAGCCGAGCTCGTCATGGCCGGTGACCAGCTCGCAATCGGCAACTGCCGACATGATGCTCTGCAACTCTGTGTCGAGCGCGGTGAGATCAGCGGTCACTCGCTCGGTGGCGGCCGTGAGATCTACCCCGAGTGCAGCGCTGAGTTCGCCCGACAATTCAGGCATCATTTCCAGCATCACTGCGGGGCTCAGCCACAAGTGTGGGTCACCGGCCGAGTGATCGTGGTCGTCGCCGTGGTCGTCATCGCCATCCTCAGATTTGTCATCGTCACCATGGCTGTGGCCGTGGTCGTCTTCACCTTCTTCCACTTCACGCACGGTGATGTGCTCACCGACAAAGAAAACAGGCCCATTCGCATCATGCAATTTCTCCAATGAAGCTTCGAGCCCTTCTTCAAAATTGAGACCGTTCGCAACCACGAATGCGGCATTATTGATGGTCTCAAGATCTTTTGCTGATGGCTCAAATTCGTGTGGGTCTTGACCATCGGGAATGATGGTCACGACATCAGCGACTCCGTCGACGAGCTCGCTCACCACAGCCGCAAGTACTGAGTAAGTGACCACGACGTCGGGCAAATCGACAGCAGGGGCATCCGTCGTATCAGGCGCGGTCGTGTCGGCTGTTGGCTCGTCGACCGGCTGCGACTCGTCTTCACCCGAACAGGACAGCCCGAGTGCGGCAAGGGAAAGCACAGCGAGGGACGCGATGCCACGTCGGCGCAGCGAGGAGGCGTTGAAGTTTTTGGTCATCTCTGCATCCTATCACGAATAGGAATGATTCTCATTTTTGTCGGTGGGCCGGAGCGAGGCGACCTCGGCCCCACCGCGCGAACTAGTTGCCGAGAGCGGCGTTGACGGCGTCGGTTAACGCCTCAGCTGAAATCTCGCCGCTATTGCGCCATAACACCGTGCCGTCGGCGCCGATCAGTGTCATGAACGGATACCCAGCCAAACCGAAAGCATTACCGGCAGTTTGATCCTTGTTGTCAACGAGCACCGGCCACAGCTCGGGCCACTTCTCGTTCGCCAACCACACCGAAGGAGGGAAATTAGGCTGCGTCTCGTCCGTGCCGGTGGTGATCGCAATCACATCGAGGTCACTCGGCACCAGGCCGCTTTGATTCCACTTCACCAGAATCGGTACTTCCTTTTGGCAGAACGGGCACCAGTGGGCGAGGAACACGAGCAACATCGGGTTGCCGGGCGTGGTGGTGACTTCATTACCGAGGAATCCGAAACCTTCCAAAACCGGGGCAGCCATGCCAATCGCAGGGTCGGTCTCGCCTTTGCCGAACTCGGGCAGTGCCTCGCCGGTGACAACGACGTTCTGAAACTCCGACGCACCTTCGATGCTGGCGTCATCGTCACTGCTGGCAGTGAATGCGACCACGCCGAAGATAGCGGCCAGCACGGCGACGACTCCGACGGCGACTGCGGTGATTTTGTTCATGGTGGACTCCTTGTGATGTGGCTATTTCATTAGTGGGCGATTACTTCGAGGCAACGCTCGCCGCGCCATCAGTTTGGCGGGAGACGACTCCCAAAAACACCAGCACCGTCGCGAATGCACAGAACGCCATGAATGCCAATGAGACGAAGCCAAAGACTGCGAAGTACGGAACCGAACATGGGGCATCGGCAGAGCACGACCCCGTATCGATGCTCGGCCAGCGTTCAAGCAGCCAGTGGTAGCCCGCGATCACCGCACCCACTCCGGCGAGCGCCATCGCATACGGTCGAACCGCACGGTCCTTGCGCACCGCGGCAATCACGAGCACGATGGCGAGCGAATACATGGCGATGCGCTGGTACCAGCACAACACACACGGCCGGTACCCGACGGCTTCAGAGAAGTACAAACTGCCGATCATCGACACCGATGTCACGAGTGCCGGCACTGCGAGCCCGAGCGGAGCCAGGCCGGCCAGCAATTGTTGCCCGGCAGCGGCACCGGTGAGGCGGGCCAGCAACACCACGGCGCTGCCAAAGATGGCGAGCAGTGCGAGCAACGCAAAGAACAACTCGAACGCTTCGTTCGCCATCAAGTTGAGCGTACCTACGGTGACGGAGGCAGTGTTCGGTGTGGCCATGAGACCAAACGCACATCAGTGAATGCGTGACCTGGTGTTGCGGGGTGCTGCCTCACGGCATGCCACGATGGATGTATGACCTCTTTGCTTGAACGTCTGCAGCACGATCTTTCCGCAGCCATGAAAGCGGGCAACGACGCCGAGAAGTCGACGCTGCGCATGGCGATTGCCGCAGTGAAGAACGCCGCCGTCGCCGGTGACGAAGCCGTCACGTTGACCGATGCGCAGATTGTTGGAGTGTTGCAGGCGGAGGCGAAGAAGCGCACCGAAGCAGCCGACATATATAAAGACGCCGGACGCAGCGATGCCGAGGCAAGCGAACGCGCCGAACTGGCGATACTCGAGCGCTATCTTCCCGCCCGAATCGACGAAAGAGAATTACAGGCGATCATCGCAACAGAAGTAGCCAGTGCTGCTGCCGCCGGTCTGACCGGCCCGAAGGCCATGGGTCAGGTCGTCAAGGCGGTGCGCGCCAAAGCAGGCGCAGGGGCCGACGGGGCCCAGATTGCCGCCCTCGTCAAGGCGGCCTTGGGTTAGGGCGCGGTCGAGCTTTCTTTTCGGTGCCCTGCAGGAAACGCCTTCATTTTGTGCATATTCGCACGAATCTGTTCGTTGTTGATTTTGTTTCTCTTGCCGCGGGAACATCGGACAAATTGACATGGTTGTCGGCACCCCTGTACCGTGGGCTCTGAGTTATTCACAACTCATCAACCTCGAGGGGGGAACAGGAAATGAAGCATCTATTCCGAGGTGGTCGCCGCAAGGTGGCCGCCGTGATGGCGGTGGCACTGGTTGCCTCGTTGAGCCAAGTGGCGCCGTCCAGTGCCGCTGAGAAGCCGAAGTCTGGCGGCACATTGAATGTCGGCATTTTCGACAGCTTCCCCGGTTACTGCATGGCCGACAACCTGGCGAACTCCGCGCTCATGGCCGGTCGCACTATTTATGAAACCTGGGTCGAACAGCGCGCGGACGGCAAGATCGTGCCGTACGTTCTTGAAAAAGTAGAGAACAGCGCCGACTTCAAGCAGTGGAAGCTCACCGTTCGCGATGGCGTGCAGTTCCACGATGGGACGCCGGTAAATGGTGACGCGCTTGTCACCAGCATTCAATCTGGACGGGGTGCCTTGACCTTGCTCGGTAGAGCACCCAGCCCGGGCACCGCAGGTGGCTTCAATGCCAACATCGTTGATGTCGTCAAAGTGGCGACCAACACGGTGCAAGTCAACTTGTACCGTCCGCAGGTCGACTTCCTCGAGACGCTGTACGCCTCAGGTCGGAATTTTGTTCGTGCCCCAAGTCAGATTCTCGGTGGTGCGAAGTGCTCCACCACGCCGATTGGCACCGGACCGTTCAAGTTGGTTTCGACCAAGTTGAACGAACTTGTCGTTGCGAAGAACCCGAACTACTGGCGCGAAGATGCCAACGGGACCCGTCTGCCGTACTTGGATGGCATCACCTTCACCTTCTTGGTGGAAACCGCGAGCCGCGTCAGCGGTCTGAAGAGCAAGTCGCTCGACATCGCGATGTTCACCAGCGCTGGCGAAGTAAAGCAGATCAAGGACCTGCAGAAGAATAAGAACCTGACGACCATCCTGTCTGCCGAGGAGTATTACCCCTCGATTTGGATGAACCACCGCATCGCGCCGTTCAACAATAAGAATGCCCGTGTCGCGGTGTCGTTTGCAATCGACCGTGCCGACTTCGTGAAAGTGCGTCAACGTAACTTTGTCGCGCCGGCCACCAGCATCGTTGGACCGAACAACGTCATGTACAACGAGAAGGGATTCCGGCAGTACGACCTCGGGAAGGCCAAAGAGGCCGTCGCTGCATACAAGGCGGAGACCGGAAAAGACTTGGAATTCTCATTCCCGTACACCGCAGGTTCGACGGAATCGTTGGCTAACGCCACGCAGATTCAGAAGTACATGACGGCAGCCGGCATCAAGATGAACCTCTTGCCGCTCACCACGGCAGAAATCATCCAGCGCGCATTCCCGCAGCAGTTCCAGGCGATGGCCTTGCTGCTGATGGAAGGCACCGGCACTGCGTTCATTGCGCCGTTCGTCATCAGCGACACCTCTGGCGGCAACCAGACGCACATCCTGCGTCGTACGCCGCTGGCGGTGCTCTACGGCATCCTCAACTTGTCGGCCTTTTCTGACACGACGAGCGAGGAACTGATTTGGCAGGCAAAAGCCACCGCTAATGCCCAGGCGCGCGCGAAGGTCTACAAGCGCGCAACCGAAGTACTCCAGAGTGAAGCACGCATGACCACGATCTCGTATCTGAAGTATGCCCTCGCATACCGGTCGAACGTGAAGGGCGTCGGCGAACTCGGTCTAGTGAACGGTGGAGACCGCAAGCTGATGACCAACTTCGGTATCGACTACACCGGAGTTTGGAAGACGGGCAAGTAACCCGAATTTCAAAGCGCTCGCATCGCGCGGGTGGCAGGGCAATCGCCCTGCCACCCGCGTTGTGTTTATCCGGGCGCCAGAAACATCTCGTGAGTTTCGAGCGTCGTCGCACCTTGTGCAAAATGTGTCGCACCTTGTGCGAAATGTGATAACCAAGTTTGGTGAGGGAACAGTGGCTCGTCTAGGGTCAGAGAAGTTTCAAGGGGGAAACACGTGCGCGGATCGTTTTGGGTGAAGCGACTTGCGCAGTTGCTCATCACCGTATTCGGTGTCACTTTCGGGTGCTCCCTACTCGTGCAGCTTTTGCCTGTCTCGCCGGCGGAGATTCTTCTGCCGGTCGGTTCGCCTGAAGAGCGTGATTTGCTGACGAAGGAGATCGGTTTGGATCGGGGACCTATCGGCTACTACGCAAAGTGGCTCGGTGAGTTCGTCACTGGCGACTTCGGCGATATCTACTACTCAGGCGGTACGGAAGAAGTGTCTGGCCGCTTGGCGACGGCCTTGCCACGTTCTCTTCTGCTGATGATTTATACGCAAATTGTGGCGCTGTCAATCGCAATTCCACTCGGTGTGTGGTCCGCGTATAGGGTCGGCAGGCGCGCAGACAAAGTCATCAGCAACACTCTGTTTACGATGTCATCGATTCCAAATTTTGCGATTGCTCTTGTGCTCGTCCTGATTGTCGGTGTTCGTCTGCAGTGGTTGCCGACGCTTGACTACCAGCCCTTTTCGGCCGGCCCGTGGGAACACGCCAAACACATGATCATGCCGGTCTTAAGTCTGAGTGTGGGATTGGTCGCGTCGTACACACGCCTCCTGCGTGCCGACATGATTGCCACGCTACGTGAGGACTACATCACCATGGCAGCATCGAAGGGACTGTCCGATCGACGAGTCTTGTGGCGCCACGCGTTCCGACCGTCAAGTGTCACGCTTTTCACTTCTGCTGCATTAAATATGGGTGGACTCATCGGAGGTGCAATCGTCGTTGAGACAATCTTTGCCACCTACGGTGTCGGCTTCGAAGTGTTCGCCGCCATCAGTGGGCGCCAATACATCGCCCTGCAGTCGATGGTTGCGATCATTTGTATTTTCTACGTGCTTTTTAATCTGACAATCGATGTGATTGCTGGCTATGTCGATCCACGTACGAGAGATCGCCGCATCAATGCGTAAGAAGTACACCATCCCCACCTACTTCGCGTTTGGTTGGCTGGGCTTTGCCGTCTTCTTGGCCGTGTTTGGCTCATTCATACCGATTGACGGCTATCAAGTGATTCACGGCGACTTTATCGACTCACCGCCGTTCACATCGGGCCACTGGTTCGGTGTCGACTCGAACGGCTATGACATTTTTTCAGGCATCATCAATGGTGCACGACTGTCAATCTTCATTGCCGTGGTGTCGGTTGGACTGGGCGGGTTCATCGGGTCGCTGCTCGGAGTTACCGCGGCTTACTACCGCGGTCGCTACGACTCCGTCGTCAACACGGCCTTCAATGTTGTGCTCTCGGTGCCCAACCTCGTGCTGGCACTCGCGCTCGTGGCGGTACTCGCCACGAATGTCGACATCAATGAGGCGGTACCGACATGGCGACGCCTCATCACGCTCGTCATGTCATTGACTATCGTCATTATTCCAATTCTTGGACGTATTGCACGAGCAGCAACTTTGGCTTGGTCGGGGCGCGAGTTCATCGTTGCTGCCCGTTCAATGGGGATGCGCGATCGGCATATCATCTCACGCCACATAGTGCCGAATGTACTGCCGGCACTAATCGCAGTCGGATTCCTTGCTGTTGGTGTTGTAATCATCGCCGAGGCATCGCTCTCGTTGCTAGGTGTCGGCATCCCCGATGGTGCGTCGTGGGGCGGGATGATCGCACGTGGTCGCAACGACCTTGAGTACAACCCCCATGCGCTCTACATCCCGATCATCGCACTTGCGTTTACGGTGATCAGCACCAACCATGTGGGCGATGTCCTGCGTGGAAAACTCGACCGACGTGAAGGACGCCTGTGAACTCGATGATGTCCATCGGAAATTTGCATGTTCGGTTTGCGACGCCGTTTGGTTCACTCGAGGCCGTGCGCAGTGTTGACCTTGAGATTCCCGCGGGGGCCAGCGTGGGCATAGTCGGAGAGTCGGGTTCGGGAAAAACGGTGGCATGTCGGGCAGCAATGGGTTTGCTGTCGGGCAGCAATGTGCAGCGAGATGGCACGGTCGTGTTCGACGGCAAAGAACTCACGGCAATGACGCGCGAGGAAGTGCGCAACGAGTTCGGTACTGGCATGGCCATGATCTTCCAAGACCCGATGACTGCGCTCAACCCGGTGCGACGTATCGGCACACAGTTGTCGGAGAGTTTGCGTCTGCGGCTCGGCATGGACAAAAAAGCTGCTCTGGCTCGCAGTGCTGAACTGCTTTCACTCGTTCGTATTCCCGACCCGGAAGCGATGTTGAAGAAATTCCCCTACCAGTTGTCCGGTGGCATGCGTCAGCGCGTGATGATTGCCATCGCCATCTCGTGCAACCCGAAATTGCTGTTTGCTGACGAACCCACGACCGCGCTCGATGTGACGGTGCAGGCACAGATTCTGCAGTTGTTGTCCGAACTGCGAAGAGATCTCAAGATGTCGATGGTCCTTATTACACACGATCTGGGCGTCGTCGCCAATCACACCGATTTCGTCGCGGTGATGTATGCGGGAGAAGTGGTGGAGCAGGCGACCACAGCAGAGTTGTTTGCCAACATGAAGATGCCGTATACGCAGGCGCTGCTCAACTCGATTCCAAACATCGAGATGAAGAGTGGTGAGCGACTGCAAGTGATCGAGGGGCGTCTGCCGAACCCGGTGGATCGGCCCAAAGGTTGCGGTTTCGTGACACGCTGCAGCTACGCGCAGCAGAAGTGCCACGACGAACATCCACCGCTCCTTGATGCTGGTAACGGTCACTTGTATCGCTGCTGGTATCCACTCGGTCATACGATTGCAAGGAAGCCGTAATGGCCGGCTCTGGCGTTGCGCACATGCGCAATAATGACGAAGTCGTACTCGAAGTACGAGACCTCGTCGTCGAGTTCAAAGCAGGCGGTGGGCGAGTAGTCAACGCCGTTTCGAAAATCAGCTTCGATGTGTGCCGTGGGGAAACCTTGGCCATCGTCGGTGAGTCGGGCTGCGGTAAGACCACGCTCGGCAAGGCGGTATTGCAACTGCCGCCACCGAACTCTGGCGATGTCATCTTTGAAGGCACCAATCTCAGCAAGTTGCCCAAGGAGCAATTACGTTCGGCGCGTACCGCGATGCAGATGGTATTTCAAGACCCGATTTCTTCGCTCGACCCACGAATGATGGTGCGAGACCTGATCGAAGAGCCACTGTGGGTGTGGGAGCGGGGTAGCGAAGAGGAGCGTGCCGTGAAGGTGCGTGAACTGCTGAATAATGTCGGTCTCGATCCCGAACTCGTGCTTAACCGACGCTCGTATGAGTTCTCCGGTGGTCAGTGTCAGCGCATCAGCATCGCCCGCAGCCTCGCACTCGAGCCGCGCATGCTGATCTGCGATGAACCAGTCAGTGCCTTGGACGTGAGCATCCAGGCCCAAATCCTTAACTTGCTGCAAGACATGAAGGATCGCTACGGCCTGACGATGATCTTCATCAGCCACGACCTCGCCGTGGTGAAGGCCGTGAGCAACCGCATCATGGTGATGTACCTCGGCAAGATCTGCGAGGTCGGTTCACCCGATGTCATCTACTCCAAACCTGCCCACCACTACACCAGTGCGCTCATCAACTCCGTACCCATTCCTGACCCCACCCGCAAGCGCACGACGGTGCCCTTGCAGGGTGAGCCTCCGTCCCCGGTGGCACCGCCGTCGGGTTGTCGATTCCGCACGCGGTGCCCAGCTGCCACGGAGAAGTGCGCTGCCGAGGAGCCGCAGTTGCGCGAGGTATCTCCCGGCCAGTTCGTGGCCTGCCATCACCCGCGGAGCTGACCATGGCACGGCCCAGAGCGGCGTGGAGGGCTGATTTTCATCTTTAGCCCAGCCAGTGGACGCTGGATATGACAATTGACATACCTCATACCCCGCTTGTACGGTTGTGTCCATTGAGCACCCAGGAGGGTCCAAATGAACAAGTTATCCCGAGGCAATCACCGCAAAGTGGCCTTCGTAATGGCAATGGCACTCGTCGCGTCTCTCAGCCAAGTCGCACCTGCTGCCGCAAAAGGTGACGACATCGTCATCCTGATTGGCGAGAAAGACTCTGGCTGGTGTGCGCAAGATTCGCCGGGTCTTGATCAGATTTCAGCTAAGAACGCTGTCGCAGAAACGCTGACGATAATGAACGAAAAGGGCAAGATCGTTCCCTACCTCGCCAAGACGGTCGAGAACTCTGCTGACTTTAAGACCTGGAAATTCACACTTCGAGAGGGCATCTACTTCCACGACGGTGAAGAACTCACGGCAGCGACCGTGCTCGCCAACGTGGCGGCCAACCTCGGTCTCAATCCACTCATTCCCGCCTCCTTGCCCGCAATCGCGTGGCAGGACGGCTTCGGAGGTGTCACGTCGCTCGCCCAATTTGCAGCCAAGGCACAGGCTCTTGGCAAGTATGTCGTGCAGTTCAACCTTCCCGCACCCCGGCCGTTGTTCAATGAGTCGTGGTACGCCAACGGACGCCCCGTGATCTGGTCGACCAAAACGCTACAAACCAAGGCTTGTGGCACCACAGTGGGGGCAGGTACGGGCCCGTTCAAGATCAGGAGTAAGGGCGTAGACCAGTTCCAGACCGTTCTTGAAGCAAACCCCAACTATTGGCGAAAAGATGCTGCCGGCAAAAGACTGCCGAAGGCGGCAACGGTGACATACAAGGTGGTGCTGGATGCCGCTCAACGCACAAACGCGCTGGTTAAAGGTCAAGCTGATATCGCAACGTTTGGTGCCAGTTCGGGGCCGCAACTCAATGAGATGAAAAAGAACGCGAAACTAGTTCTCTTCGAAGGTAGACGCGATACCACATGGTCGTTCCATATGAATACGACCGCAGCGCCATTCAACAGTAAGAGTGCGCGACTGGCTTTCTCGTATGCAATTGATCGTGAGGCTCTCGCCAAGGTCGTAGCAAAGGGGAACGCGGATGCGGCGTACTGCTTCGGGGCGACGTACCACCCGTACAACCTGTCGAATGGCGGAAAGAAGAAATGTGCGACATTCGATTTGGCCAAAGCCAAACAGTACGTGGCCGCCTACAAGACCGAGACGGGCAAGGATCTGACGGTACTGCTTCCAACTACGGAGTCAACCGAGTCGGCAAAAGCAAACCAAGCGGTGTGCAACATGCTGAAAAAGGCCGGTGCCGCCTGCTCGCTAATGCCGCCCGTCACTGCCACTGCCGTAATCCTGCGAGGATTCGCGCTACAGCAGCAGGTGTCGTGGTTCAATGTCGTAGCTGGCTATTCGCCAGCGTTTGCAGATCTCTTTTCGCGCAAGACGAACCTCGAGCTGTCAGGTTTCCGATTCACCAATCCTGGTTTGGCAGCCTGTTTCCAAACTGCTCTTGAGACCAATGCGGCTGCGAAGTATCAGGAGTGTGCGGCCGTATTGCATGGTGAGGCGTACTGGGTGCCGACCTATAACGAGGGTGGTTTCATTGTCGCGCGCAATACGGTCACCGGCCTCGGCGAGACACCGTTGCCCGTTGGGGGTAAGCGTCCTGTCGTTGGTCTTTCAGGGTTTGATATCGCATCTGTGAAGGTGAGCGACTAGACATTTTCAGTACACCAGGTGGGGTGGGCCGATTGCGTTCCCACCCCACCTAGGGGTGTCGCCGTATCGACAAGAGTGGGGGATTGGGCGTAATGAAATATCGTGTCGCTCTCAAGAACCTTGCAAAGGCAGTGCTCGTCCTCTTTCTTGTCACCTTCTCAATTTCGATTCTCGTTCGATGGCTGCCTGGTGACCCAATCGAGATACTGATGCCTTTTGCGACAGAGGAGGGCCGCGCTGCTCTCCGTGCTGAACTCGGGCTTGACATCAATGTCGTGCAGTATTATTTCAGCTGGCTCTTTGACCTTCTCCGTGGAGATTTCGGAGTCTGGTATGCATCGACCGGCGATGGTGGGGGCGTACCCGTGCGTTCGATGTTGGCGGTTGCGTTGCCTAGGAGCTTGTTAATCATGCTCTACACGATGGTTGTTTCCATCGTCTTTGCGGTGCCGCTCGGGATATTCCTTGCATATCGCGCCGAAACACGCACAGACAAAACAATCAGCAATGTGCTCTTTGCAGTCTCGTCAATCCCGAGTTTTGCGATTGGGCTGGCACTTGCGTTCGTGGTCGGAGTACAACTTGACCTTCTGCCAGTCATCGGTTACGTACCCTTCGCGGAGAACCCCTCCGAACATTTCAGATCGCTAGTGATGCCCGTTGTGAGTCTCTCGATCGGCTTGATCGCAACGTTCAGTCGTCTGTTGCGCGTTGACATGATTGCAACCCTCCGCGAGGACTTCGTCACGATGGCATCCTCAAAAGGCCTCTCAAACATGTGGATTTTGTGGCGTCACGTCCTTCGACCGTCCAGTTCAACGCTCATGACCTCTGCGGCACTACAGATGGGTGCACTCATCGGTGGTGCGGTCGTCATCGAATCTGTCTTTGCGTTGAATGGATTTGGAATGCTGTTGACGACAGCCATTGCAACCCGTCAGTATCTGGCTATTCAATCTCTCGTTGCACTGATTGCCATTGCCTACATCGTTTTTAATCTCATCGTTGATGTGCTGTACGCCGTCGTTGACCCACGAGTCCGAGGTGGGCGTGGCTAAGGGGAGGCCTGGCCCGTTGGGGTTCTATTTGGCAAGTGGGTGGTTGTTGGTTTGTGTCTTTACTGCGTTCTTCGGTGACTTTTTCCCATTGCCGAAATGGGACGAGTACGACTACGACAATCTCGGATTGCCACTGTTTTCCGACGGCCATCTGCTTGGAACCGACTACGACGGCTCAGACGTTCTGTCTGGGCTTGTGCATGGGGCACGTACATCGCTCGGTATTTCATTCACGGCCGTGTTTATCGGTTCCGTGATTGGTGGTCTCTTGGGTATCGTTGCGGCGTATCGTCGCGGTTGGGTAGACAGCGTCGTGACGATGTACTTCAACGTTTCGCTGGCGATTCCGACGATTGTGCTGACGCTGGTGATGGTTGCATTGTTTGCAACCCCGAATGTTGACGATCCGTCTTCGGGCTGGCCGCGAGAGTTGGTGCTAATCATCTCGTTGACTTTGGTGATAATCCCAATTCTCGGACGCCTTGCGCGGGGCTCAGCCCTGTCATGGTCGGGCCGCGACTTTGTTCTGGTGGCGGAGTCGATCGGTATGAAGAAGCGATCAATCTTGCGGACACACATCATTCCGAACGTCCTGCCGTCAATGATGAGTGTCGCCTTTCTGGCAGCCGGAGTCGTCATCGTGATTGAGGGTGGGCTTGCAATCCTTGGTGTTGGCGCAAACCCGGGTGCGAGTTGGGGTTCCATGCTGGCAAAAAATCGGGGAGAGCTCGCCATCACACCACACACCACACTCGTGCCTGCAGGCGTTATCGGGTTGACTGTGATGGCACTCAACTACTTCGGTGATTATTTCCGTCTACGCATCGACGATCGCGAATCCCGAATATGAGCGCGCTCTTTGAGCTCGAAAACTTGCGAGTGCAATTCGATACGAAGCGAGGTAAGTTGCACGCAGTTCGCGGTGTGACGCTGCACATCGCAGCGGGCGAGTGTCTTGGCATCGTCGGAGAATCAGGTTCGGGCAAGACCGTGATGTGGCGGGCCGCTATGGGCCTGCTACGAGGCAAGAAGGTACACCGCAGTGGCAGCGTTCGCTTTTCGGGTCGTGAACTCCTCCCCATGTCGGCCAAGGAGGTTCGTCATTTCTGGGGCACTGAGATTGCAATGGTTTTTCAGGATCCGATGACAGCACTCAATCCCGTGCGACGAATCGGCTCGCAATTCTCTGAGGCTTTAGTTAAAAGACTGGGAATGGACAAAGCGGCAGCAAACGAACGCGTGGTTGAACTCCTGCGCCTGGTGCGGATGCCTGAACCCGAAAAACTTGTTCGCAAATATCCTCTGCAGTTATCGGGAGGGATGCGGCAACGGGTGATGATTGCCATGGCCATCGCCTGCAATCCGAAACTGCTCCTGGCCGACGAACCGACGACAGCTCTCGATGTCACTGTTCAGGCCCAAGTGCTCGAGCTCTTGAGCGACTTGCGCGAGAAACTTGGCATGGGAATGGTGATCGTCACCCACGATCTCGGCATCGTTGCGGGGCACAGTGATCGAATTGCTGTCTTGTATGCGGGAGAAGTAGTTGAATTGGCGACGACGCGATCGCTTTTTGCCCGTACGAGGATGCCGTACACGGAGGCACTCCTCAAGTCGATTCCGCGACTTGACGGAAAACGCGGCGAAACCCTTCAAGCAATTGAAGGTGCGCCACCCGATCCGGTGGCACAGACTGTGGCATGCTTTTTTGCACCGCGTTGCAGGTACGCAACCGAAAAATGTCGAACGGAACATCCCGAACTCTTGGACGACGGCACTGGTCACTGGTACCGATGCTTCTACCCACTCAAGGCACCTGCTCAATGACCAACAGTACCGTGCCGCACCTGCGCGATGATCGTGAGATTCTGCTGAGAGTTGAGAATCTCGTTGTCGAGTACACGACGAAAGCCGGCACGGTGCGGGCCGTCTCTGATGTCTCACTTGACGTTGCCGCTGGTGAGACGGTGGCAATCGTCGGTGAGTCGGGCTGCGGAAAGTCGACACTTGCCAAGGGCGTAATGCAACTCATTCCTACGGTTTCTGGCAAAGTGCTATTGAATGGCAACGATCTGGCGTCGTTAAAGGGTGAGGAGTTGCGTCGAGCCAGACCAAACATCCAAATGATCTTCCAGGACTCAATCTCGTCGCTCGACCCTCATCTGCGGGTACGTGAACTGGTTGAACAGCCTCTCAAAGTGTGGGGTCGCGGTACCGACGAAGAGCGTCGGGCGAAGGTGGACGATCTGCTGCGGTCAGTAAATCTCGACCCTGCAATCGTGGGTGATCGCAAACCGACCGAGTTCTCCGGAGGCCAATGTCAGCGCATCAGTATCGCCCGTGCGTTGTCGATCGAGCCGCAACTACTTGTCTGTGACGAGCCTGTTTCGTCGCTCGATGTGAGCATTCAGGCACAGATTCTCAACATTATTCAAGCGATGAAGATTCGCTACGGATTGTCGTTGCTATTCATCTCGCACGACCTGGCGGTCGTGCGTGCAATCAGTGACTGCGTGTATGTGATGTACCTCGGAAAGGTCTGCGAGGTCGCGCCACCAGAGAGACTCGCGTCATCACCGGCCCACCATTACACCCA